>DASYMM010000447.1:0-5645 GCA_036009085.1 Pyrinomonadaceae bacterium
GATGAGGGATGAGGGATGAATCAGAAAAAGCACTCATTGCGTTGGGTGGTTTTTCTGATTCATCCCTCATCCCTCATCCTTCATCCTTGCTTTTAGTTTTCTTTCCATTCCGGGATGCGTCCCGGCGTGTGGGGCGCGCCCGCGGCTTCCATCGCTTTTTCCAGACGCGCGAGGTCGCCTTCGATGAGCGCGCGAAGTTGCGCGAGCACCGTCTCGAACTCCTGCGCGGCAACCTGATACTGCGCGGCGTGCGTTCCCGTCGGGCGTGCGATAGCCATGCGCTGCTCGCCGACGATCTGGCCGACGCGTTCGCTGATGGAAGGCGGCGTGTTGAAGTTGCGCGCGCGCAAGACCGTGTCGCCGCGTAGAGCGCGAAGCAGATCGTTCACACGACGATCAATCGCCGTGGCGTCGTCTAAAAGTTTGTCGCCCGCAGAGGGCGTGTCGAGAAGCGCGCGACGGATAGAGGCGAGTCGCGGCTTGAGCGCGTTCGCCGTCTCCAAAGCTCCCGCGACCGCGCGTTGCAGCCGCGCGACCTTCTGTTGAAACTCGACGAGCGCGGCGCGATCCGTCGCAGACATGCTCGACTGGCCTTCGACCACGACGTTGAACGTCTGCGGCGCGCCGAGCGGCGTCAACACGCCATTCACGCGCTTCGCCATCGAGACTTTGTACGCGCCGGGCATGACGAGCGCGCCCGAAGGGGCTTCAAAGAACGGGTCGGCGGCGTCTTCCGGCGTCGGCGGCGCGGCGAGCGTGGGCGAAGGCGAACGCAAGTCCCAAGTCACGCGCTGCATGCCAGCCGTGACGGCTCCCGTCAGACGACGCACGACGCGCCCCGTCGCATCCGACACGGTCAGGATGATCGCGGGCGCTTCTTCCTCTTCCTCCGCGCGCAGGTCTTCGCCCGTCGGAAATTGGACGACGGCGTTGCGCTTCTCCGCTTCCTTCTCGGATTCCTGCCGGCGCACCTTGCGCGTCTTGATCGTCTCTTTCAGATAGTAGGTGAAGGTCGCGCCGAAGGGCGGGTTCTCCGCCGTGTAAAACGACTCGCCCTGAAAACTCTTGCCGCGCCCGCCGAGCGGCTGCGACTGGATGTACATGAGCGCATCTTTGACGGGGAACAGAGCGGCCTCGCCGCGCAGCAACTCCGCGGAGACCGCGCGCAGCGGCGTGTAGTTGTCGAGCACGTAGATGCCGCGCCCGAACGTGCCGATAACGAGATCGTTTTCGCGTCGTTGGATGGCGAGGTCGCGCACGGCAATCGTCGGGAAATTGCCTTTGAGTTGAACCCACTTCGCGCCGCCGTTTACGGAGAAGAAGACGCCGAACTCAGTGCCCGCAAAGAGCAGATTCGGATTGACGTGATCCTCCGCGATGGCGAGCACGGAGCCGTTCGCGGGCAGATCGCCCTTGAGCGAAACCCAAGTGCGCCCTGCGTCGGTTGACTTCAAGAGATACGGCGCGAAGTCTGCGTTCCAGTGATTATCGAAAGAGGCATAGACGGTCGCGGCGTCGTGATTGGAAGTGACGATGCGCGAGACGTAGGCCATGTCGGGCACGCCGGGAAACTTATCAATCTTGCGCCAGTTCTTGCCGCCGTCCTCCGTCACCTGCATCAAGCCGTCGTCGCTGCCGACGTAGATCAAGCCCTCTCTCTTCTGCGACTCGGCGAGCGCGGAGGCGTTGCCGTAGAACGCAGTCGAGGCATGACGCGCGACCGCATCCACGCCTTGAACTCGTCCGAACACGGGCAACTTGTCGCGGTCGAGCGCGCGCGAGAGTTCGCCGCTTACGATTGTCCAACTGTCGCCCCGGTCGTCGCTGCGGTAGAGACGGTTGGCGGCGAAATAGAGGCGCGTGTGGAGATGCGGGCTGATGATGAAGGGCACGTCCCAATTCAAGCGCAGAGGGTCTTCGCCGCGCCCGATGGCGGGCTGGATGCCGACGCGTTCGCCCGTGCGTTTGTCGAAGCGCGCGAGGCCGCCGTGTTGATATTCGGCGTAGATGATGTTCGGGTCTTCGGGGTCAACCTGCGAACGAAAACCGTCGCCGCCCTGCGTGACGAACCAGTCGGCGTTCGTGATGCCGGACGCGCTGCGCGTGCGCGCCGGGCCGCCGACGCTGAAGTTGTCCTGCGTGCCGCCATAGACGTTGTAGAAGGGCGCGGCGTTGTCGGTCGTCACGTCGTAGAACTGCGTGATGGGCAGGTTCTCTTTGAAGTCCCACGTCGCGCCCCGGTCGTAAGATTCGTAGAGGCCGCCATCGTTGCCGTTGAGATAGTGGTTGGTGTTGTCGGGGTCGATCCAGAGGACGTGGTTGTCAACGTGCTTCGAGCGTTCGCCGAGCCGCGTCAAAGTTTTGCCGCCGTCGTTCGAGACCATGTTGAAGACGTTCATCACGTAGATGCGCTCCAACTCTTTCGGGTCGGCGTAGATTTGCGAGTAGTACATCGCGGTCGTGTCGAACTCGTTGCGCCGCTCCCAGTTGCCGCCCCTGTCCGTCGAACGGAAAATCCCACCTTTTTTGTCCGCCGCTTCGACCGTGGCGTAGATCACGTTCGTATCGACGGGCGAGATGGCGAGGCCGATGCGCCCCATGTCGGAAGTGGGCAGGCCGCGCGTGAGTTTCGTCCACGTCGCGCCCGCGTCCACGGATTTGTAGAGCGCGCTCTCCGGCCCGCCGTTGACCATCGTGAAGACGTGTCGGCGGCGCATGTAAGCGGCGGCGTAGAGCGTGTCGGGGTTGTTCGGATCGATGACGACATCGGTGACGCCCGTGTTCTCGCCGATCTTCAAAATCTGCTTCCAAGTCGCGCCGTTGTCGGTGGTTTTATAGAGACCGCGTTCGCCGCCCGCGCCCCAGAGCGGCCCCTGCGCGGCGACATAGACGACGTTCGAGTCGCGCGGGTCAATCGCGATGCGCCCGATGTGCTCGGAGGTTTTGAGGCCGACGTTTTTCCAACTGCGCCCGCCGTCGTCCGAACGATAGACGCCGTTGCCGTAGGAGACGCTGCGCTGGCTGTTGTTCTCGCCCGTGCCGACCCAGACGGTGAGCGCGTTTTTAGGATCGAGCGTGACGACGCCGATGGAGTACGAGCCTTCGTTATCGAACACGGGCGTCCAAGTCGTCCCGTTGTTTACAGTCTTCCACACGCCGCCCGATGCGGCGGCGACGTAGTAACGGTTCTTGTCCTTCGGGTCAACGGCGATGCCGACGATGCGCCCCGAAGTAAAAGCGGGGCCGATGAGGCGCATGCGCAAGCCCGCGAAGGTGGGCGTGCTCAGAGGGTCGGCGGGCTTCTTCGGCTCTTCGGGTTTCTTCGTCTCATCCTGTTTCGGCTTCTCGGCCTCGGCCTTCTTCGCCTCTTCCTGTTTCGCTTTCTCAATGGCCTCTTTCTCCGTCTGCTTCTCCTCCTGCGCGCGCAGTGCGGGCGGCGCGGCGGAGATGCAGAGCAGCAGGAGCGAGAGGCACAGGAAGAGCGCGCGGGGTTTGATGTTCGACGTAACGTTTGAGCGCATGCGGGCGTTTTCTCCTCAAGTGGACGGGCAATGTCGTTGTATTACGCAGCGAGCGGCTGTTAGTTGCACGAACGGCTGAAGGCCGGACGGACGAGAGCACGAGGTCGGGCTTCAACGATTCCGCAGTGGATTGAAAAATCTTTTGAGAGACAAAAGAACTTTAGAGACGGCTGAATGGCAAGCAAAAATATCACTAGCCGCGCCAGCCGCGCAAACAAGAGAGCCGCGTCTTGATTCAGCTCAACTCTCTGTGCCCCCTCTGTGCTCCCTCTGTGTCTGCGGTGGTGAGTGCTTTTGAAAGACATTCACCACCGCAGACACAGAAGATACAGAGGGGGCACAGAGGAAAGTTCAAATCAGGAGACGACTGCCGCCGGAGATTGTTGCCATGAATTCGACGGGCGATGTTATGATGTCGCCAATAGTCGGCGGTCTTCCCCCAATTCATGTTTCCCTGCGCCGCGTTGCCGTTCACGATTCGAGCGGCGCAAAGCAACGCCAGTATTTTTGACATAGGAGACCTCGCGAGCATGGACGGATTAAGAAACAAAGCCTCGACGCTGTTGCGTGAGTATGTCACGGAGCGGCGCAGCACGCGTCGGCGTAGCGCGCGTTACGCCGCACGCATCCCGTTCCAAGTTTCCGTTGCCGACGCGAAGCGTGGCGGCGCGGAGGGCGCGAAGCCCGCGCCCTCTCTCGCGGGCAACACGCGCGACCTCGGAGAAGGCGACCTGAATCTGGTCGTGCCCTCCATACGCATCGGCGGCGACTACATCACGCTCAAAGATAACAAGCTGCTCGTCGTGCTCGAACTTCCGTCCGGCACCGTCAGCTTGATTGCCGCGCCCGCGCGCTTCGAGCAACTCGACGGAGAAGGCGCGGGCGAAGGCTATCTCGTCGGCGTCCGCATCGAAGAGATGAGCGCGCCCGACCGCGAACGCTACCTGCAACACCTGCGCACGCGCCCGCAAGCCGACCGGCGCAAGGACACGCTCCACCTCCGCGAAGCCTGATCGCTACTTTAAGCATTCACCACCGCAGACATAGAGAGCACGGAGGGGGCACAGAGACTTGGTTGATCTCTGTGCCCCCTCCGTGCTCTCTGTGTTCTCTGTGTTGAGTGTCTTTCTTAACACTCAAGTGCCCACAGACGCGGAGTGTTAATTCGTGATGCCGAACTGCTGCAAGATGAAGGCGTAGTCGAACGCCGTCTCGCGCAGCGCGTCGTAGCGACCGGACGAGCCGCCGTGTCCTGCGCCCATGTTGATCTTGATGAGGAGCGGGTTTTTGTCCGTCTTGAGCGTGCGCAGTTTGGCGACGTACTTGGCAGGCTCCCAGTACATCACTTGACTGTCGTTCAGAGAAGTCTTGACGAGCATCGTCGGGTAGTCTTTGGCCGCGAGGTTGTCGTAGGGGCTGTAAGACTTCATGTAGGCGTAAGCCTCTTTCTCGTTCGGGTTGCCCCATTCGAGATACTCCTGCACGGTGAGCGGGAGCGACGCGTCCATCATCGTGTTGATGACATCCACGAAAGGCACGTAGGTGACGACCGCCTTGAAGAGATCGGGGCGCATGTTCGTGACCGCGCCCATCAAGAGTCCGCCCGCGCTGCCGCCCGTGATGACGAGTTGATCCTTCGCCGTGTACTTCTCTTTGATCAGGTGTTCGGCGGCGGCGATGAAGTCAACAAACGTATTCTTCTTCTTCATCATCTTGCCTTCGTCGTGCCACTCTTTGCCGAGGTCGCCGCCGCCGCGTATGTGCGCGGTGGCGAAGACGACGCCGCGGTCGAGGAGCGAGAGTCGCCCGGAGCTGAACCCGACGTTGCGCGGGATGCCGTACGAGCCGTACGCGTCCAGAAGGAGCGGGCGCGCGCCGTCGAGCTTCAACTCCTTCTTGTAGACGAGAGAGATCGGCACCCGCGTCCCGTCCGCGGCGGTCGCATAGACGCGCTCGGACTTATACAGAGTCGGGTCGTAGCCGCCTAAGACCGGCTGCTGCTTGAGCAGCTCGCTCTTGCCCGTCTTCACGTCGTAGTCGTAGGTTGACGCGGGCGTGATGAAGGACTGGTAGCTGTAGCGCACCTTGCCGGTGTCGTACTCGCGGTTGGTGCTGAACGAGACG
>DASYMM010000448.1:0-5099 GCA_036009085.1 Pyrinomonadaceae bacterium
CGCAACTAATTTCGACCTCCTTCGTTCCCCACCCCATGCAGGGGCGCACAGTCCCGGCCACACGGTCGGCCTGTGCGCCTCCCCGCCTTCAAACCGGGGCGCAAAATTTTTCCGTAGCCGAAGCCCTGCCGGTCAGTCGTCGCATCAACAGACCATCGAGGGTTCGACTCTTTACCATGACGACCGGTTTTTGTTGACCCGGAGCACGAGCGACAGTGCAGCAGACTTTTAATCTGTGAGGTGCGGGTTTGAGCCCCGTCGGGTCAACCAACGTTTCGACAAATCTTCGCGGAGTAGCTCAACGGCAGCAGCACCCGACCGATAATCGGGCGACGGAGGTTCGACTCCTCTCTCCGCGATCACGCTTACCGGCGGCGACGATGCCCGCCCCATTTGTTACACTCTCTCCCGCTCCGAACATTCTTCAAGGGACGCGAAAATTCTTCCGTGCAAATCTCAATTCCAGTTCCGCCTGCCTTCAACTTTAAACGCACCGCCATGAGCCACGGCTGGCGCGCGCTCCTGCCCTTCGAGTTTGACGAACAAAACTGGAGCATCACGCGCGTCCTCTCGCTCGGCAACGACCGTGCGCCTGTCACCGTCCACATCACATCTCCGGCAAACGACGCGCTGCAAATAGACATCCCGCGCCGCACACACGGCAAACGCGACACGGCACAAATCACACGCGACGTGCGCCACATGTTTCGTCTCGACGACGAGATGCACGTTTTCTACGCCACGGTCGCAGACGAGCCGAATTTCAGTTGGATCGTCCGGGAGGGCGCGGGTCGCCTGCTGCGCTCGCCCACCGTCTACGAGGATTTGGTGAAGACCATCTGCACGACCAACTGCTCGTGGGCTTTGACGACGAAGATGGTCGAAGGAATGGTGCGACATCTCGGGCGCGAGTCGCAGGATGGACGCCGCGCCTTTCCCACGCCGGAAGCGATGGCCGCACAGCCGGAAAGTTTTTATCGAGACACGGTGCGCGCGGGCTATCGCGCGAACTATTTCAAGGAACTCGCCACGCGCGTCGCCTCCGGCGAACTCGACGTGGAGAGTTGGCTCACGAGCGAGCTTTCGACCGGCGAACTCAAACGCGAAATGAAACGCGTCAAAGGCGTCGGCGAATACGCCGCTGACAATCTACTCAAACTTCTCGGACGCTACGATTGCCTCGCGCTCGATTCATGGGTGCGCGCCACCTTTGCCCGCCTCCACAACAAAGGCCGCACCGCAGACGACCGCAAAATCGCAAGCCACTACGCCCGCTTCAAAGAATGGCGCGGCCTCGCCCTCTGGTGCGACATGACGCGCGACTGGATCGAAATAAGCGATGAAGGCGGAGGGATGAGGGATGAATCAGAGAAAGCTTTCAACTCGCTTGAGTAGTTTTCTGATTCATCCCTCCGCCCTCATCCCTTTCATTGACGATGGGCAGAGCCGTTCGACCGGGCATTCGGCGCACAGCGGCGTGCGGGCTTTGCAGACGGCGCGCCCGTGCGCGATGAGGAGGTGCGGGAAGATGATCCAGTCCGTGCGCGGCACGAGTTCGATGAGATCGCGTTCGATCTTTTCGGGCTGCTCGTGTTCGGTCAACTTCAAGCGTTGTGAGACGCGCGAGACGTGCGTGTCAACGACGACGCCGGACGCAATGCCGTAGGCGTTGCCGAGCACGACATTGGCCGTCTTGCGCGCCACGCCCGGCAGCGCGACGAGTTCTTCGATGTTTTGCGGCACGCGCCCGCCATACTGCTCGCCGATCATGCGGCACGCGCCCTGAATCGCCTTCGCCTTGTTGCGAAAAAATCCCGTCGAATGAATGTCGCGCTCAAGCTCCGCGGGCACGGCGTTCACATAATCTTCCGCGCCACGGTATTTTCGGAACAGGTCAGCCGTCACGATGTTGACGCGCTCGTCCGTGCATTGCGCCGATAGGATCGTGGCGATCAATAACTCAAGCGGCGTCGAATAGTTCAGCGAGCAACGCGCGTCCGGGTAGGCGCGCTTGAGTTGACCGATAATCTTCCCCGCGCGCTTCTTTTCGTTAGCATCAACCATAATAAAATTTGTCAGTAGCCAGTAGTCAGTTGTCCGTTGCATGTGCCTTTCGGAGCGAGTGGCTTAAATTGAATTGATCAACTACGCACAGACAAAAAATAACGGCCAACTGACTACGGACTACTGACAGCCTTCGCAATCTGCGTCGCGATGCGCGCGTTGTTTTCGAGCAGGGCGATGTTGGCTCGGAGCGTCGCGCCGCCGCTTCGCTCGGACATGCGCGCGAGGAGAAACGGCGTCAACTCGCGCCCGTTGATGCCTTCGCGCACGGCTTCGTCGAGAGCCGCGTCCAGCGTTTCCTGTAGCAGTTTCGCGGGCACTTCGCTCTCGGCGGGCACGGGCACGCAGACGAGCAGCGCGCCGTCCTTCCCGAGTTCAATTTGTGCGCGCGCGATTGCGGACGCCTCTTCCGGCGTGTCCACGCGCGCGTCCACGGGCAGGCCGCTTTGCCGCGTGTAGAAGGCTGGCAACTCGTCGCAGGCGTAGCCGACGACGGTGACGCCGTAAGTCTCCAACCACTCGCGCGTGGCCGGAAGATCGAGGACGATCTTCGCGCCGGAACAGACGACGACGAGACGCGTGCGCGCGAGTTCCGGCAAGTCTGCGGAAACGTCCGGCAGGCTGCCGCGATGCACGCCGCCGATGCCGCCCGTGGCGAAGACGCCTATCCTCGCGCGCGACGCGATCCAGATGGTCGAGGCGACGGTAGTTGCGCCGTCCCAACCGCGCGCGGCGGCGATGGGCAGGTCGCGGCAGCTAATCTTCTTGACATCACCGCTATTGGCGATGTGTTCGAGTTGCGCGTCGTCGAGGCCGACGCAGAATTCGCCGCCGAGGATGGCGATGGTGGCGGGCGTTGCGCCTTCCGCGCGGACGATTTCTTCGAGGCGTCGCGCAACTTCGAGATTCGACGGGCGCGGCAAGCCGTGCGTGATCACAGTGGATTCGAGCGCGACCACCGGGCGGCCAACGTTTATTGCCGCCTCTACTTCGCGGCTGAGAGCAAGTTTGAACATGCAGTCTCTACGGTCTTCTCTCCTGCGTCGTCGCTGCCGCCGGGGGCTTGACGATCACGGCGGGGATGTTTTGCTCGCGCACGAGCGCGTTGAAGGCCGGGAGGTCTGTCTTCATCACGGCGTCGAGTTTTTGCAACTCGGCGTTGATCTTCGCCACGAGGTCTTCATAGACAGTGTAAGACTGTTCGGTCGGTGCGGTGTCTGCGCTTGAGACGACGCCGCCGAGCGCGGCCAGTTTGTTGTTGAGGCGGATCGGATAGTTGAGCGGGTCTTGGCTGCTCTGGTTCTTCGTCTGGTAGAGAGCCTCTTCGATGGCGGTCATTTTCCCGTCGAGAGATTTCGCGGCGTCGGAGATGGCCTTGAAGTTCGGCTGCCCCTGCACGCGTTTGAGCAGTTCGTTGATCTGGCTGCGCGCTTCGCGAATCGAGATGATGGCGTTGTGCGTCCCGGTCAACTGGTCGCGAATCTTTAAGAGCAAGTCTAACTGTTTGGCGAAGTCTGCGTCGGTGGTGGTGAGGCGCGGGTCTTTGCGCACCTCGAAGGTTTCGGTGTAGGTCTTGCCGTCCGCCGTGAGCCGCACTTGATAGCGACCGGGCGCGATGCGCGGCCCCGTCACGCTGCCCGCCCACATGATGAGGCCGGGGAAACGCGCCGCGTCCGTGTGGCGCATGTTCCAGACGAAACGATTCAAACCTACGTCGGTCGTGACGCGCGGCGCGCCGCCGCCACCGCCGCCCGCGAAGAAAGACGACTCTTCGCCCGAAGCGGCTTGCGGCTGTTCGGGCGGCGTCTGCACGGGCGCGCTGCCGGGCAGAGGGCTAGGTTGCGGCGCGGGAGCTTTCGCCGTGAACGTGCGGATCGTCTTGCCCGCAGCGTCTTGAAACTCAAGCACCACGTCCGTCGTCGGCTTCGACTTGAGATAGTAATAGACGACCGCGCCTGCGGGCGGATTGCTGCCGATGGTGGCCGTCGGGGGAAGCGGCGCGCCGCCGCCACCCTGCATGCGATACGGGTCTTCGGGTTTGAAGAGGCGCGTCTCCAACGTCGCCGCGTTTGCGCCCGCGTCCATCATTTGATGGAGCACGGAGAGGTCGTCGAGAATCCAGAACGAACGCCCCTGCGTGGCGGCGACCAAATCCTTTTCGCCTTTGTGGACGGCGAGGTCTGTGATGGGAACGAGCGGGAGGTTGAGTTGGAGCGTCTGCCAACTCTCGCCGTCGTTGAAGGAGACGTAGATGCCCGTCTCGGTTCCGGCGTAGAGCAGGCCGCGACGGTTCGGGTCTTCGCGTATGACGCGCGTGAAGGCCGTGTCGGGGATGCCGTTCGTGATCTTCTTCCAGGTCTTGCCGTAGTCGCTCGTCCTGTAAAGATAGGGGCGGAAGTCGTCGAGCTTGTACATCGTCGCGGCGACGTAAGCGGTCGCGGCGTCGTTCGGCGAGGCGTCAATCGAGTTGATCTGAATCCATTCGGGCATACCTTTGGGCGTGACGTTGTCCCACTTCGCGCCGCCGTCGCGCGTGACGTGGACGAGGCCGTCGTCCGAGCCAGTCCAAATGACGCCCGCTTTGACGGGCGACTCGCTCACCGTGAAGATCGTGTCGTAATACTCGACGCTCGTGTTGTCCTTCGTGATGGGGCCGCCGGAAGAACCCTGCTTTGATTTATCGTTGCGCGTCAGGTCTGGGCTAATCGCCGTCCAACTCTGGCCTTCGTTCGTCGATTTGAAGAGGATGTTTCCGGCGGTGTAGAGCGTGCCTAGCGGCGATGTGTCGTGCGGCGAAAACAGGATCGGGAAGTTCCACTGGAAGCGATACTTCATCGCCTCCGCGCCCGCGCCCATCGGGTTGTCAGGCCACACGTCAACGTTGCGTAGTTGCCCCGTGCGATGATCGTAGCGCGTGATGAGTCCGCCGTAGGAGCCTGCGAAGACGATGTTGGAATCCTTCGGCGAAGGGGCGATCCAGCCGGACTCGCCGCCGCCCACGTCCCACCAGTCGCGCTCGCCGATGCCGAAATCCG
>DASYMM010000449.1:0-11565 GCA_036009085.1 Pyrinomonadaceae bacterium
GAGTGCCTACGGGCAGCGTCGCGGGCGTAATCAGTCTGGACAATATCGTGTCGGTCGAATCGTTGTGCGGCAGGGCATCGGCGAGGGAGTTGCAGCCGTGCAGCCTGCGCCGCGCCGACACGATTCGGCTGCGCGCGCAGGTCTGGCAGGCCGGAGCAACCGCCGGGGCGGTGCTCAGTTTCGCAGGCGAGCATCTGCCGGATCACTTGCCCGTCCATCTCGCCATGCGCGCCGACGATGGCCGCCTCTGGCAAAGTTCTCGACAACTACCCACGCGCAGAGACGAACGCAGATGAACACGCACATCCCAACGAACACGCATCGTCAACGGCGTCTGAATGTCGCCCGCATCAAAGTCGCGCTCGCGCGTTGTGCGGGCAGACTCCGCCGGCTCTCCTTCCCGGCGCGCGTCGCGCTCGGCATCGTCGCGGCGGCGGCGGTGGCGATTGGTTGCGGCTGGTCTGGCCCGTCCGAGTCGGTGCGCTTCTCCGGCTACGGCCTGAGCGACGCGCGCAGTTACGAACGTCTCCCGCCGCTCTCCTTGAAGCCCGACGCGCCGAAACGCATAGACTATGGCAGCGACGAATACACAAATGAACACGAAGCCGAGCAGCGGCGGAAGAAAGAGTTAGTCGCGCTGTGGTGGAAGGCGGCCGGGCACGGAGCCGCGCGCGAGGAGTTGGAGCAGGCGCGGCAAGAACTCCGCGACTTTTTGCAGAAGACCGAGTTGGAGCAGGATGATTGGTGGGAGCAAAATCCATTTTCGATACAGGAGAAGCGCAACTCCGCGATTGACCTGCTCGATGCGCTGTCGGCCTTAGATCGCGGCACGACCGCGCAGAACGTCCACGCCTATTTGAAGGCGCGCGGCGCATACGACGAAGGGTACTCCAATTTGCCGGGCAAGCTCCCTTACAATTATTACCAGAAACCCACGCCCGAAGAGGAAGCCCGCCGCCAGGCCGCGCGCGAAGTTGAGCAAAAGGCTGCGTATGACAAACTGCAAAGCGCGCTCGATGCTGTTCCCCGCGACAAGAATTTGGACGATAACGTCGCTTACCTGCGCGCCGCCATGCTCTATCACGGCGACGAATTGGAAGAGGCGGCTCGTGCATTCAAGGCTCTGACCGTCGCCTACCCGCTGAGCGAGAAGCGCGAGGCGGCGTTGTACATGTCTGCGCTCGCGCGTCTGAAGCTGAGCAAGAGTTACCGGAGCGACGATGCCAACGCGCTCAGCACAGACCCTTGCGCGGATTGCCGCGACGAGGCTTGGACGGAAGCGCGCACGCTCTTCCGGCGCGTCGCCGGCGAATACCCGCGCGGTCGCTTTCAAGTGGACGCGCGCGGCTGGCTCGCCTTCTCGTCGCTGCGCGTCGGCGACTTCGCGGACGCGCTGGCAAACTATTACCGGCTCCTCGGCGACGAGTCGAACCCGCGCGGGCGCGCCGAAGCTCTCCGCTCGCTCTCGATGGCGCGTGAGGGTGCGGACGCCGACGCGATGCGGCGGCTCGAAGACGACCTCTCCGACGAGCCTTCCGTCGCCCTCACCTACGCCTATCACAGTCTCTACAACTACACCGGACGCTTCAACGCCTACGATTACACGCTTCCCGAAGACGAGCAGGGCGACGGCGACTCGTCAACTTCCGAATACAGCCCGGCGCGCGAGCGTGAACGCGAAAAGAGACGCGCGCGCATGATGCAGGCCGAAGAGCAGACGGAGGTTCAACGCGTCGGGCAGTTTGTCGCACGCATGCTGCGTCGCTACCCGAACGCGGCCACGTCGGCAGACTTTCTGTTGCGCGCAGCCGGGGTCAATCTCGCATCCGACGAGCCGCGCGCGGCGCACGGGTTGGCCGTTCGCGCGCTGGCGAGCGGCGCGAGCGGCGAGGCGCGTGAAGATGCCTACTGGATAAAAGGTGTAGCCGAATATCGCCTGCGGGAGTATGATGCGGCACGGCGCACCTTGAACAAACTCGTCGGCGAAAACTCGCAGGGACGGTTGACCAAAGAGACACGCATTCTTCTCGCCTTGCTCGCGGAAGACGCGGGCGATCTTGGCGGCGCGCTCGAACAGTACCTCTTGCTCGGCTATCAGGAAGACGCAGCTTACTTCATAGACGTGTTGATGTCGCCCGAACAACTCGCCGCCTACATCGCGCGCCACCCGCCATCAGCGCACCTCGATGAACTCAACTACGCGCTCGGTGTTCGCTATCTACGCGCCGGTCGTTACGCGGAAGCCCGCGACGCCTACGCGCGCGTCCGCACGTCGCCGCAGGGCGACGCAACATGGATGTATGACAGTACAGCGAACTGCAACAAGTATGACGTTGACTATTCGGAAGACAAGCCGTGTGAGAGTCCGAAGCTGGCGAATTACAACACCGAGCCGGGCATCCGCGAGCGTTGGGTCTTGCGCGATCTGAAAACGGCGGAGACGCTCGAATCGTATGAGCGCGCGGTGGAGACGGCGCAAGGCGACGAGGCGAAGGCCGAGTCGCTCTACCAGATGGCGAGTTTTCTCTACGAGAGCGATCTCCTGTTCTACAATCCGGCGGCGTGGAACGGCGACCGTTATATGAACCTGACGCAACTCGACGCCTCGCACAGCTATCGCCTGCCGAACGAAGCGCAGATGCTCTGGAACTACTCGCAATCGCACGACATGGCCGCGCGCGCCCTCGCCCTTTATCTCGAAGTCGTGCGCCGCTACCCCGACACGCGCGCCGCACGCGACGCGCTCTACACGGCGGCGGTCTGCCACATTCGTCTCGCCGGCTACAACCCTTACTGGCGCACAGCCTACGACAACGGCCTGTACGCCGGCGCGCGACTGGTGACGCTCGCCGACGTGCGCGCCGCCTATCCCGATTACCGTCTCCCGCGCGGCACTTACGGCTGGCGGCCTTCGACGCGCACCGTCAACGGCGGCCCCGGTTGGGACGCGCTGCCGAAACCGCCTCCGCGCCCGACGCGCGCGGCGCGCCTCAAACTCTTGCTCGCCGCGTGGCAGCCCGCGCTCTTCAAGTACGCGAACGAGTGGCTGATGCGGCTGCGCCACTGGCTGACGGTCGCTCTGCTCTTCGCCGCCGCGCTCGTCGCCGGGCGAGTGGCCGCACGCACGCGCCGTCAACTCCGCGTTCAACTCGCACGCCATCCACCACCGCGACAGCCGGAGGAGCGGACGCCGGAATTGACCGGGAGCGAGCCGCCCGCGCCCTCGCCGTGGGCGACGACGGAAGGGGCTATACCGCCATGGTTGGAACAGTTGGGAAATCAACTTAGACCTCACGCCGCAGTTCTCCACGCGCGCCTGCGCCGACGCATCGAGCCGCTTCTGCACGACGCGCCGGGTCGGGCTGCCCTCGTCTCGAACGCGCTGTCTCATACGATCCTAATCGTGCTCCTCTTCGAGTTGATTCAGGTGATATAAACGTCAAAACTTGACTAACTTTAAGCACAGTCACATTCAACAAGTGCGCTCCAACTTTTACATCGTCGCCGCTCTGCTTCTCGCCGCCGTCTCGCAGTTTGCCTGCGGCGGCGCATCGCAAACGCCGACCGTGGCAGCCGCAGCGAAACCCGGCGCGCCCGTCGTCGCCGCCAGCAACAATGCGTCAGCCGTAAACGTCGTCGGCTCGGTTGACGCGGACGACGACGGGCTGCCGGATCGCGCCGAGTTGAGTTCCTACAGCGACCGTGAAAATTTTCGCCGCTGGTTCACCGCCCTCGCCGAGATGCAGTTTTACGAGATGAGCAAACAGTGGAACGCCGAACAGCGCGATTGCGCGGGGCTGGTGCGTTTCAGTTGGCGCGAAGCCCTCCGCACGCACGACCGCGCGTGGATGCAGCGCATAGGCGGAGCGTTTGAGACGATTGCGCCCGACGTGGGGCGCGCGCGCACGCTCGAACGCGGCGCGCTCGGCGAGCGATTATTCCGCACGCGTCCCGGCGCGTTTCAGGAGAGCGATCTCACAGACGACACCTTCTCCGATTTTGCGGACGCGCGCACGCTCAAGGAATTCAACACGGAGTTCGTCACACGCGACCGCCGGCGCGCGGAGAGCGGCGATTTGATGCTCTTCCATCAACCGTGGGCGCAAAAGTATCCCTATCACGTGATGATCTTCCTCGGCGCGGCGCGCGAGGCTGCGGAAGGCGCAAACGACTGGGTGGTCTATCACACGGGCACGTCGCCCGACGACCGAGGCACGATCAAAAAGGTGCGGCTCGCCGTGCTCGACGAACACCCGGACAGACGCTGGCGACCCGTCGCGTCGAACCGCAACTTTTTAGGCTTCTACCGCCTCAAGATTCTTCGTTGAGACGATAGCAAATTGTAATTGGATGCGACTAAGAAACAAGACTCACCGCAGAGACGCAGAGCGGCGCGCGGAGTCAGCGCAGAGGAAGACGATTGACTCTCTGTGATTCTCTGCGGCTTGGCTCCGCGTCTCTGCGGTGAAGGTTTTAGTTAATTGAACGCTCTTGAAGGGCTGAACTTATGAACGGTCGAAAACTCCTGACTTCGATTTTAATCTACCTCGCGGTGGCCTTCGTCATTTTCTCTTTCGCGTTCTGGCGGCTGCGGATGCTCGCCATCGGCACTTCGCTCGGCGAAGACCGCGCCGAAATCGAGTACAAAGAGCGCGACCCAAATGTCCCGGCGAAGCCCTTCTTTTCGCTCACCACCAACCGCACCTACGGCACGCAGGAACGCCCGCGCCTCTGGCTCAACTATCGCGACATTGACGCCATTGATTTTCGCGTCTATCGCGTCAACGACCCCTCGAAGTTCTTCCGCCAACTCGACAACCCGCACGGGTTCGGCGAAGACGAAGAGGGCGGGTTTGAGAGTTTCTACCGCAAGCGCAAGCCCACTTTCCTCGAACGCGTCCGCGCCTTCAAGGACGGCTTCTACATGTGGTTCCGCGACTACTTCCGCGCCCAACTCAAACACGAATCGCGCAAGAGCTTCAACCAACGCTTCCGCGCGCCCGACGAACTCAAGGAAGCCGAAGTGCAGCGCACGCCTTTAAATGTCGCGGACTACGCGCGCGTGCCTTTGCTCAATCAAGATCAACTCGTGCGCGGCTGGCGCGAGAAACTCCCGCCGCTCGACAACGAATACGACCGCCGTTCAATTCCGCTCGGCCAACGCGAGCCGGGCGTCTATCTCGTCGAAGCCGTCAACGGCGACTTGCGCGCCTTCTGCGTCGCCATCGTCACCGATCTCACGATGATCGAAAAGACCTCCGCCGACGGGCAGTTGATGCTCTACGCCGTCCACCGGCAGACGGGCGCGCCGCGCGCGGGCGTCGAGGTGCAAGTCCTGCAAGGCAAAGACACGCTCACCACGGGCACGACCGACAATCAAGGAATACTTCGCACCAAAGTCGAGAAGAAGCAGCCGAAGAGCGAGGAAGACGCGGCGGACGGCGAAGGCGGCGAAGGCGGCGATGAAGCGGTTGAGGAAGGCGGCGACGGCGAGCCTTCTTATCTCATCATGGCGAAGGAGCGCGACAACTTCGCGATCTCCGATCTCGACTCTTACATCTTCGGCGGCTACGGCGGCGACGGCGAAAACCTGACGAGCTACATCTACACGGACCGCCCCGTCTATCGCCCGCAGCAGAAAGTCTATTTCAAAGGCATCCTGCGCACGCTCGGCGAGCGCGGCTACGGGATGCCCGCCGGGACGATGACCGTCAGCGTCTCCGATTCAAACGACGCGAAGCTTTTTGAGAAGGAAATGACTCTCTCTTCGCGCGGCACGTTCAGCGGCGAAGTGGACATCCCCGAAGACGCACCGCTCGGCACTTACAACGTTACCGCCCGCACCGCGAACGGCACCGCGAGCGGCTACTTCGACGTGCAGGAATACAAGAAACCCGAATTCAAAGTCGCCGTCGCCGTGCCGCAACGCTTCGTGCCCGTCGGCTCGCAGGTCAAGTTCAACGTCTCCGCGCGCTACTTCTTCGGGTCGCCCGTCACGCGCGCAGACGTGAAGTATTACGTCTATCGAGAGCGTTACTATCACTACTTCTCCGACCCCGGAGGCGACCCGATTGACGACTTCGGCGTGAGCGAAGACGAAGAAGCGGAGAGCTACGGCAGCGGCTACGATTACGGCGACTCGATGGTCAAGGAGGGCGAAGGCAAACTCGACGCGCAGGGCAACATGCAGGTTGACTTCACCGTCCCGCAGCCCTCGGAGAAAGAGCGTTGGGATTATACCTACCGCCTCGAAGCGCAGGTGACGGACGCTTCGCGCCGCATGATGCTATCGAGCGCGGAGTTTGTCGGCACGCGCGGCAGCACCGTGGCCGACGCGGAGACGGATCGCTACGTCTATTATCAAGGCGACACGGCGAAGATCAACGTCCACACGCGCGACTACGAAGGCCGCGCCGTCGCCGCAGGCGTCACGCTCACTTTTGTCGAAAACACTTGGGAGAAGATCGAGAAGAGCGACTACGGTTACAAGTATTATGAGTACAAGTTGAACGAGCGCGATTTGTCTTCCATGAACGTGCAGACGAACGCGCAGGGCGAAGCCTCTTTCGACTATCGCATAGAGAAGCCGGGCAACATCCAGATCAGGATGACCGTGTGGGAAAACGGCAAACCCGTCGCCTCGATGGGCGGCTCGATCTGGGTCGCCGACCGCAACGAAGGTTATTCGGATTATTCGTATCAGGAGAGCGAAGCGGTCAAACTCGTGCCCGACAAGAAATCTTACAAGGCGGGCGAGACGGCGCACGTCCTCGCTTTGCTCCCGACCGACAAAGCGCATCTCTTGGTCACGACCGAACTGTTGAGCGTGATGAGCGTGCGCCAGATCAGCGCGGCGGGTCGCGCCGTCGTGATAGACGTGCCGATTGAAGCGCGGCATGCGCCGAACATTTTCCTGAGCGTGTCCTATGTCAAAAACGGCGAGATGTTTTCGGCCTCGGAATCGCTCGTCGTGCCGCCGCGCGACAGGCTTTTGAAAGTCGAGATCATCCCGAACAAGAAAGAGTTCAAGCCGCGCGAAACCGCGTCCTACACGATCTCCGCGCAGAACGGCGACGGCACTCCGGCGGCGGGCGCGGAGGTGAGTTTCGGCGTGGTTGACGAAGCCATCTACAGCGTCATGCAGGAGAACGTGGGCGACATACGCAAGCAGTTTTACGCTCAACGCTACAACTCCGTGAACACTTCGTTCGCCGTCAACTTCAACTTCACGGGCTACGCGGGCAAAGAGAAAATCCAACTCGCGCGCAACAAGAAGGCTTATCAACTCGCGGACTTCAAAAACGAAGGCGACTTTGTCGAGCCTTTGATTCGCAAGATTTTCAAGGACACGGCCTACTGGCAACCCGCCGTGACGACGGGCGCAGACGGCAAGGCCAACGTCAAAGTCGAGTTGCCCGACAATTTGACGACGTGGCGCGCCACCGCCCGCGCCGTCACGGCGGACACGCGCGTCGGCGCGGCGACGAGCAAGATAGTCGAGCGCAAGGATGTCATCATCCGCCTCGCCATGCCGCGCTTTATGACTTCCGGCGACGTGGTGACGCTCTCCGGCATCGCGCACAATTACCTGCCCGCCGACAAGACGACGCAGATTTCCCTGAGCGTCAACGGCGCGCAACTCTTAGACCCGCCGACGCAGACCGTCACCATTCCGAAGAACGGCGAGCATCGGATCAACTGGCGCGTCAGCGCACAGCAGACCGGCGACGTGACGCTCCTCGCGAAAGCCCTGACCGATACGGACTCGGATGCGGTCGAGTTACAAATTCCCATCGTCCCGCGCGGTCTCAAACAGACGACGGGCGAAGCCGCCACGCTCGCGGGCGACGGCGACAGCGAGCGCACCATCACGCTCAACCTGCCGAACAACGCAGACCCGCGCGCACGCACCTTGCGCGTCGAAGCCGCGCCCTCGGTCGCAGCCACGCTCTTTGGCGCGCTCGATTACCTGACGGGCTATCCTTACGGCTGCGTCGAACAGACGATGTCGCAATTTTTGCCGACGATCATCGTCGCCAACACCCTGCGCGATGTCGAGCAGGCTTCCATCCGCGACACGAACAACATCAACAAGAAGGTTAAGAAAGGTCTGGATCGACTCTACAACTTCCAGCACGACGACGGCGGCTGGGGCTGGTGGAAAGACGACCCGACCGACCCTTGGATGACGGCCTACGTCGTTGACGGGCTGACGATGGCCTCGCGCGCCGGTTATCAAACGGACGACGCGCGCGTCGAAAAGGGTCGCGGCAAGTTGTCCGGCCTGCTCGACGCGGGCAAGAACGACGACGGCAAAGAGATCGGCATGGAGACGCGCGCCTACATGGTCTATGCCCTGAACGCGAGCGGCGGCGTCAACCCGCGCTACCTCGAAGACTTATTCACGAATCGCGGGCGGCTGCAACCTTACGCGCGCGCTCTGCTCGCGCTCACCTTGAAGCAACGCGGCGACGGGCGCGCACGCCAACTCGCCTCCGAGATCGAACGCTCCGCCAGCCAGAGCGACTTCGACGCCCACTGGGAGTCGAGCCGCGTGATCGAAAGCTACAAGGAAGAGAACAACATCGAGGCCACCGCGCTCTCGATCAAAGCGTTGGCACAGATCGCGCCCGAGAGCGGCGTGCTGCCGAAGGCCGTGCGTTGGGTCGTCGCCAGTCGCAAGCGCGGTTACTACTGGGTTTCGACGCGCCAGACGGCCTTCGTCATCTACGGCCTGACGGACTATCTCAAAGTCAGCCGCGAACTCTCGCCCGACTACGCGCTCGAAGTCTATGTCAACAACGAGCAGGTGCTCGCGCAACAGGTGACGAGCGCGGAGGCGGCGGGCGCGAAGTCTTACGTCGTCACGCGCAAGAACGAGCAGGTGGGCGGCACAACGCAGGTGCGCTTCGTCAAACGCGGCGGCGGCGTGCTCTACGCGACGGCGACGCTCGAATACGCGACGAACGACGAACAGACCGCGCCGCAGAGCACTTCCGCCTTGAAGATCACGCGCGAGTACCTGCGCCTGCGCGTTGACGAAGACAGCAACGGGAACATGAAGTGGAAGACCGAGCCGCTCACGGGCGAGTTGCGTTCGGGCGACAACATCGTCTCGCGTCTCACCATCGAAGGAAGCCCTGCGGCCTACCTGCTCATCGAAGACCCGATCCCGGCGGGCGCGGAACAGGTCGAGAGCGTGAGCGGGTTGAATCTCAACTACGGGGAGAACGGCTGGAGCAACTGGTACAGCGCGCGCGAATTCCGCGACCAGCGCACGGTCTTCTTCCTCAACTACTTTGGCAGCAAGGCCACCTTCCAGTACGCCATGCGCGTGCAGGAACCGGGCGACTTCCGCGTCGCCCCGGCGCGCGTCGAGTTGATGTACCAGCCGAACGTGCAATCGAACACGGCGAGCGGACGGTTGACCATTTTAGACAGACAGTGAACAGTTTGAATTTCAGGTGACGCTATGACCAAGAACGTACTCGCTTCCATCTTCGCCGCCGCGCGCGACCTCTTGCGCTCGCCGCGCGCCTTCGCGCTGCTCATCGCGCTCTATCTCGCGCTCATCCTGGCCTGCTTCTTCTTCATCACGACGCGAGAAGCGACCCTCTGGCAACTCTTCTTGACCGGCGCGTCGGCTCTCGGCGTGCCGCTCCTGTTCTTCGCGGTGCAGGCGGCGGGCGCAAGCTACGCCGTGGGCGAGCGCGGCGCGGGCGCGTTGCTCCGGCGCACGGCGCGAAGTTTCGGCAAGGTGCTGCTGGTCAGTTTGCCGCTCGTCCTGCTCGCCGTGCTCGCCGTCTATCTTTTGAACAAACTCGAAGACCGCGTGAAGATGACGCCGGAAGAACGCGCCCGCGCGGAGTATGCGACGAGCACGCCGGACGAGGATGCGGCGGAAACCGATTCCGACGCCTCGGATGAGAGGCCGAAGCCGCCCGTGCGTTGGAAGTATCTGCTCGTCTCGGCGTTGCGCCTGATTGTGCTCGGACTCTTTTTGCCGCTCGTCGCCATGCACCTCTGGCTCGCCGCCGCGCGCGACGGGCTTCTTTCAACCTTCGCGCGCATCCACCGGCACATCCTGCGCGCCTTCTCCGCGCGCAGCGTCCTGACCTACGGAGTCGGCATGATCGTCTTCGCGCTCATCCCCTATTTTCTGATCACGAAACGCACGCCCGTCGCCAGCAACACGCTTGAGCTACTCATCTTCGGAGCGCGCATTCTCATCGCCTTCACGCTCATGCTCTTCGGTTGGGTGATGACCATGACCGCGCTCGCCGCGCAGCACGGCGGCACAACGGCGACGACCGAACCCGCGCTCGACGCGCCGACGCCGCAACCCCACAGCGCACACGCGACGGCAGCAAGCTAAAAGGCAGTCTTCAAAGCCCCGAAGGGGCGCGCTGCAATAGCTCGGGGCAACGCCCCAAGCAACCAGCCCCGTTGATTTCGCAAGCCCTGAAAGGGCGAAATAGACGCCGCCGTCACCAAATATGTCGCCCTTTCAGGGCTTGCCGGTTTTTTCTCAACTGTACCCGGCGCGATGCGCCGGGCTATCGCATGACGCCCCTGCGGGGCTTCAAGAGGCTTTACAGACAGCCTCTTAAGTAGTTGGTTGATTCGATGAAGTTCGCTTTACTCGTTCGGATTAAAAACTTCCTCTTCCCTTCTCCCACGCACGCGCGCCACGGGCTGACGCATGTGTGCGTGTGCGTCGCGCTCTTTTGCGCCTGGTCAATTCCGCAGCCGGAAGCGGTTAACGTCGTCCGGCCTCGCCCCCGCATCAGCGAGAGCGAGATGGACGCGGCCTTGCAGCGCGCGGCCACGCTCGCGCTCGGCCAGCGCGAAGGCACGATCATCGTCACGGACGCGCAGACCGGACGCGTGCGCGCCGCCGTCAACCCGCGCATGGCGGAAGAGTCGGCCTTCCCGCCCGGCTCAGCGGTCAAACCTTTCACGCTGCTCGCCGCGCTCCGCGCCCGCGTGATAAACAGCGATGCGCGCCTCTCCTGCCGCAGGCACTACAAGCGACACGGAGCCGACTTCACCTGCTCGCACCCCGTCTACAATCCGCCTTTCAACTCCGCGCAGGCTCTCGCGCATTCCTGCAACTACTACTTCGCGCGCCTCGCCGAACGACTCCCGCACGACGCGTTCAACCACACGCTCGCCGCTTACGGCTTGGGCGCGCACGACGTCGCCGCTCACGCCGACACAGCAACGACGCTTAAAGCGAGCCTCGCCGCCCCCCCGAAGACGCCGCGCAAAACGAGCCTCGCTGCGACAAAAACGACGGCGGCGATGTTGCCACGGATGCCGCACGGCGCGTGGCAAGTCAGCACCGCGCTCGGCGAAGGCGACGAACTACTCGTCACCCCTGCGCAACTCATCGCCGCCTATGCCGCGCTCTTCAACGGCGGGCATCTCTATCGCACACAGGCGGACGCGCCCGAAAATTTCCGCGCGCAACCGCTCGCCGAACTCGACATCTCGCCCGAAGAACGCGCGCTCCTGCTCTCGGGCTTGCGCGGCGCGGTCAAATACGGCACGGCGTTCGCTTCC
>DASYMM010000450.1:0-5600 GCA_036009085.1 Pyrinomonadaceae bacterium
TTGACCCTGTGGAAGATAAGGGTTAACTTGCCAATTCGCAGATGGAACTTTATAATTCAACCTCGATTTGAGGCGCATTGGTGCAGCGGTCAGCACGCAGCCCTCTCAAGGCTGAGACACGAGTTCGATTCTCGTATGCGCTATTTCCAACTATAATTTAGCATTTTTGCTCGCATGTTAACATAGAGCGTGTTAACATGACCGCGCGGTGATTTACAATACAACAAAGTATAGGAAACGACGCGCTGAAGCTATTAAAAGGCTCGGTGGGCAATGTACAAGCTGTGGTGCAACCCAGCAGCTTGAGTTCGATCACATTAGTCCCTCGACCAAATCCTTTGCCATCCCGGAGAGACCTACAGTAGATGAGGTTACTTTTTGGATGGAAGTTGGGAAGTGTCAGTTGATGTGCCGCTCTTGCCATAAAGAGCGGTCTCTCAATTTTTACCCAAAGCGGGAGCACGGTACCCGCGCCATGTACGTGCGGCGCGGGTGTCGGTGCGACCTTTGCCAACAAGCGAACAGGGAATATTTTCGTGAGTACATGAGGCAGCGGCGCAGGGCAAGGCAATCTTAAGGCGAAGCTCACGAATTCGAGCCTTGTTAGCGCTGCTCTCTTCAAATAATATCCCCGCCGCGATGGCGGGCATTTTATTTTGAAGAAGTGCTATTGTGAGATGAAAGGAGAGCTACGATGACGTGGATTCGGACGATTCCTTTGGCCGAAGCAGACGAGAAACTGCGCCGCGCGATAGAAGCGCAGCGCGAGTTGTATCCGCCGGAGTACGGCGTGCCGATGCACCCGACCCCGGATGGCAGCGCATCTGAAATCGTCGCTTCGCATAGCTTGATCCCGGACGCGCTCTATCATGCCTTCGCTACCTTCGGCGCGCTGATGTCACCCGACCTGCCGCTCACGCGCCAGCAGCACGAGATGATTACCACGGTCGTCTCCGCCACCAATCGCTGTCATTATTGAATCGAATCCCACGCAGAGTTTCTGCGTCGAGTCACACTTAACGAAGAGTTGGTCGGGGCGTTGCAAGCGGATTACACGACTGCTCCCATCAACGAGCAGGACCGCGCCATGCTCGACTACGTTGTGCAGTTAACGCGGGACGCCACGCGCATTTCACCGCAAGACCACGAGCGGTTGCGCGCCGCAGGCTTTGACGACCGTGCGATTCTGCAAATCACGCTCATCGCTTCATGGTTCAACTACATCAACCGCGTCGCCGACGCGCTCGGCGTAGGCCGCGACTGAAGACGCGGAGACCGAGGTGACCGAGGCGAAAGACCGAAGGCGGACAACGACCATCCACGAAGACACACGAATAGGCGCGAACAAATTTAGCCCCTCCGTTTTCTTCTTTTCGTGTCTGTTCGCGTGTCTTCGTGGACGGTCGCTTTTCTTTGCTGATGTCGCACGAGCCGTAACCCTTGCTGTCTTCTGCTAGTCTTCATCTGTTTTCTTTCATCGCCTCGGTCGCCGCGTCTCGGCCAACGTCCCGCACGATATAGTGCCGGACGTGCACCATCTCGCATAAAAACTCCGTGGCACTCGCCGCGGCCGCAATAAAAATACAAGAAAACATTTGAGCGAGAGCTTTCCGCTTCATGCGGGCACGCCTTTTGCTCTTGCGCCTGAGCAACAGAGCAAAGCTCTCGCACAAGTTTTTTTCTCTCCTGGACACGCAGCTTTAGAAAAGATTTCGTCCCGTGCGTGACTCCGGCGAGCGGCCTTCTCTCGTTTGACCTTTCACAGTAAAGGAGCGTCACGCATCATGCGTTCTATCCCAAAAATCTCTCCGGTTTTTCTCTCTCTTCTGCTTGCGTTGTTTGCCATTGGCGCTGCTCCGGCGCGCGCTGCCGACGACGATGACCCGGACGAATATGACGAGACGGCGCGTGTCGTGCGCGTCAGCCTGATTCGCGGCGATGTTAGTTTGCAGCGGCAGGGAAGCAAGCAATGGGAGAGCGCGAAATTAAACTTTCCGCTCGTCGAGGGCGACACGTTAGCCACGGGTCGTGATGCGCGCCTCGAAATTCAGATTGACTCGCGCAACTTCGTCCGCGTGGACGAAAATTCGGTGCTGCGCGTCGTCACGCTGCGCGACGAGGGCGTGGCGCTCAGCCTGTCAGAGGGGACAGCCACCCTGCGCCTCGCGCGTTTTGATCGCGACCACGAATATTTTGAAGTGGATGCGCCGCGCACGACCGTTGCAGCGGAGCAGCAGGGACTCTATCGCCTGGACGTTGATGCAAACAGAAGCCGCGTGCGATTGACCGTGCGCGACGGTGGACAGGCGCGGATTTACTCTGATACCTCCGGCTTCACTTTGCGCGACGGGCGCATGGCTGAACTGGTTTACGAAGGCTCGGATTCCGGCGATTGGGATTTGACCTCGGCGCGCACTTTCGACCCGTGGGATTCCTGGGTGAATGAACGCGAGCGTTATCTGGTCCAGCGCCTACGCTACGAGCAGCGTGATCGTTACTATGACGCGAACGTCTGGGGCGCGGAAGAGTTGGACGCCTACGGCGAGTGGGCCTACGTCAACGACTACGGCTGGATTTGGCGTCCGCACGTCACCGTCATCAACAACTATTACAACTGGACACCGTATCGCTACGGTCACTGGACCTGGTGTCCGCCTTACGGCTGGACGTGGGTCGGCGACGAGCCGTGGGGCTGGGCACCGTATCACTACGGGCGCTGGGTTTACTACAACAACAACTGGTGCTGGGCACCGCGCGGTTACGGCTACAACTATCATCACAGTTGGTGGCGTCCGGCGCTTGTCGTCTTCGTCTATCTTCCAACCTCTTACGGCGAGCACGTCGCCTGGTATCCGCTGACTTACGGGCAGCACGATCCGCGCGGGCGTCATTACCAGCAACGCCAGCCGCTCCAGCCCTTGCGCCGTGACGAGCTGTCGCGACTAGAACGCACCAACCCGGCCTTCCTGCGCGCCGTCACGACGCAGCCCGCGCGCGACTTCGGGCAACAGACGGCACGCCTGCAACCCGCCACAGCAGACCTCGCGCGCCGCGCAGTCAACACTGAACCCGTGCGCGGGCGCTTGCCAATCCTGCCAGCGGACCAGACGAATAGAAGCGACCTGGACCAGCGCACGCGTCCCATCGCTACTCGTCCAACGCCAACTGCGACCACCGTGCCTGAGCGGGCTTTGCAGGAGCGTCCGACCGGAGCGGCCCGACGCACGCCCGGCACTCCGCTCGACGACGAGCTGCGCCGCACGCGTCTCTACAACAACCGCGAGCCGCGCCCTGTGTCTGGAATCATCGAGCGCGGCAATGAGGGGCGCAGTAATAATGACGGTCGCAGTAATTCAGGCGACGAGCGCACAGACACGGGAGCGGTCGCCCGCCCGCCGCGCGCGCGTCCCAGTGAACGGCAGCCGCCTGAGCGCGAAGGTGATCGCAGAGACAACAATGACACGGGCGCGCCGGGCTACACGCGACCGGCGAGACCGCCGCGCGCGAATCCCGGCGAGCAGCGCACGCCGAACGTTGATGAGGTGCATGCTCCGGGAACGCGCGATGGCGAGCCTGAGCCGCGCACGCGTCCGAGGCCGACAGCGCCGCCGCGCGTTGAAGATGCGCCGCGCTCTGAGCCCAGGTACGAACCGCGACCAGAACCCCGCGCGCCCAGAACCGAGCCAAGAGATGAGCCGCGTCAACCGCCGAGGTCAGAGCCGCGTCCTGAGCCGAGACCCGAACCGCGACAAGAGCAGCGACAAGAGCAACGACAAGAGCCGAGGCAGGAGCAGCGACAAGAAGCGCCGCGACAGGAATCAAGGCCCGCGCCGCCCAGAGAAGAGCGCGAGGACAGGCCAGCCAAACCGGCGCGGCGTGGCGATGAACCCGGCGGCTCGCGTCGCTGATTTTCTGCGGCTTAACTTCAACCGAAGAGGCTGCCACGCGCCCGTTGTTTTATCGTGCGGCCTCTGTCGGTACTCTCCAACCCAATCGAAAGGAAGCGCTATGAAACGATTTGTCCGAGCAACGCTGTCTGTCTCGCTCCTTGTGCTGTGCGCGACGTTCGCGTCGGCGCAGGAACGCGTCCGCGTGGTCAGCGCCTCGCAAAACACGACGGCGGCGATTAACAACACGGCGGCGATTTCCGCTGCGGCTCTAGACCCGACATACATTCCCGCCGGGTCTAAAGTTTACGTCAACAACATTCGGGGAATGAACGGCTTTGAGAATTACCTGGCCGCCGCCTTGAAGAAGAAGAAAGTCGCGCTGCTGCTGGTGGCGGATCGCTCGCAGGCCGATTTTGAAATCAACGGCTACGCGGAAAATCAGAAAGCCGGGTGGGCCAAGATCATCTTCGGCAGCGGACGGCCCGAATCCGAAGCCAGCATTCAGGTCGTCAATGTGCGAACGAGTGTTGTCGCCTACGCCGTCGCCTCCTACAAAGTTGACGCATGGGACGGCAAGAAGAGCACCGCCGAACACCTGGCTAAAAATCTACGGCAGAAGATGGAACGCGATGACAAGCGCCTGCGCAAACCATAAATAGAGATTGTCAGTACCGCCTGCGGTAGCGGGCGGGTCTGTATGCTGTCAACACCCGCCCGCTACCGCAGGCGGTACTGACCTGTTGCCTCTTTGTCCGGGTACTTTGAACTTTGAACCTTGAATTTTGAATCTTGAAATCTGAATTGCTCGCCCCGGAAAGTTTTATATGAACGTTGTACGCCTTGGCCTCTACGTCTTTCTGTTAGTTGCTGCGCTCGCGCTCGGCGCGTATTTCTTCGCGTTGGTCAGCAGCGCGCAAACCAAAAGCGAGCGCGAGTTCAAGCCGGACGTGACGGGCGCGCAGAAGCTGCGGACCAGAACAAATCTTGCGCCGCGTCAGGATGGATACACGCCGCAAAGCAATCAGGGCGCGCTTAACACACGCCCGCGCCCTCAAGCTGATGAAGCTGGTGAAGCAGAGTCGGCAGCGCGTCGTCCGGCTCGCGTCATCAGGAACGACCCGGCAGCGACGGGCACTGAGACCAACACGATTGCGACACCGCTCCCGACGCGCATCCGTGCGGGCACGCCGCTCAGCCGCGTGCTGCACACGTCGCAGTTGAGCCTGACTTCCGCGGCTGGCTCGGACGAGCAGTACGTTGACCGCGACTACGATCTGCGGGCTGATGAGCGCACGACGTTCGACACGAGCGGCGGCTCGTTCGACATCGCGGTGGGCCGCTCCGGCGCGCGCTACGAAGTTTTCTCCGCCACATCTGGTAACCGTCGTCTCGGCGCTCTCGTCGTCTCACTGGACACCAACGGCGATTATGTCAGGGACAGTTCGGCCACGTATGATCTCGGACTTGACTTTGGTCTCCCTTCAGCGATTGCAGTTGTCTCCGGCACGTCACGCGCGGGGCGCGAGTTCGTCATCGTTTCTTCCAGCGGTTTTTATGGCGGGGCGGGCAATCCTGCCAACGAGCCGACTGCGGGTGTCGTGCTGTTGGTGCGCGACCCGGCGACGGGCGGCTTCGATACCTCACGCTCGCGCTCGCTGGTCGCTGTCGGCAACAATCAACTCAACAACGCAAACGCGCTCGCGCTGCTTC
>DASYMM010000451.1:0-6773 GCA_036009085.1 Pyrinomonadaceae bacterium
CACAGAGGAGGCGCAGAGAGTTAAGCTGAAACGAGGACACTACGTAATTCATGCGAACTTCTCATCTCGCCGTTAACTCAAGCACGACCGCCTCGAAGGGTGCGAGTTGCAAAGCTTGACCGTTGATAGTCGCCGACACACGCGCCCCGTTGCTCAAACGCACGCGCAGGTTAGGAGTTTGTCCGAGCGCGCCGCCGTCGAGCGGAAGCTTCCGGTTCTCTGCGGACATGTTGAGGGCGACGAGCATCGTCTGGCCTTGCGTGCGGCGCAGGTAGGCGTAGACGTGTGGGCTGTCGCCGACCGCCGTGTAGTCGCCGTCGAGCAAGGCGGGACTCGAACGGCGCAGGCGGATCATCTGTCTGTAGAAGTTGAGGAGCGATGAACTGCCCCGCGCTTGCGCGGCGACGTTCGTGGTGCGCGCAGACGGCGGGAGGGGCAGCCACGGCGTGCCCGTCGTGAAGCCCGCGTGCGCGCTCGCGTCCCACTGCATCGGCGTGCGCTCGCCGTCGCGCCCCTTGCGCAGCGGCCAGTAGCGACGGCCGACGGGGTCGCGCACCTCTTCGACGGTCTTCGGGTCGTTCGTCACCATGCCGATCTCTTCGCCGTAGTAAAGGAAGGGCGAGCCGCGCAGGGTGAGCAGCATCGTGGCGAGCAGCTTGGCGATTTCATCGTTGTGCCGCCCGTCGCCGAGGCGGTCGTAGGCGCGCGGGATGTCGTGGTTGGAGAGCACGTAAGTCGTCCAGCGTCCGGCGAGGGCGCGCTCGCTCGCGGCGATCACGTCGCGAAAGACCGTGGCCTTGAGTTGCGTGCGCGCCGGTTCCATCACGAGGAAGAAGTTGAAGGGCAGGTGGACGGCGTTGTCCGCGTTGCCGTAGTAGCGCATCAACTCTTCCCACTTCGGCACGTAAGCCTCGCCGATGAGCACGCTCTCACGGTTGATCTGGTCGTTGAAGGCGCGCAGGCGCACCATCGCGTCCTGCACTTCGGGCAAGTCGCGGTTGTACTTCTTCTCCTGCTCGTGCTCGGTCGTGCTGCCGAAGCGCAACTCCGCGAGCACAGGGTTGTCGCGAAGCTGCGGGTCTTCGTAGAGGAAGTTCACGGCGTCGAGCCGGAAGCCGTCCGCGCCGCGCTTGAGCCAGAAGCGCACGGTTTCGAGCATACGCCGCTCGACTTCCGGGTTGCGCCAGTTCAACTCGGGCTGCTGCGTGTAAAAGTAATGGTAGTAGTACTGGCCGGTCTTTTCGTCGAGCGTCCACGCGACGGGGCCGAAGGAGGAAGACCAGTTGTTGGGTCGCCCGCCGTCGGGCTTCGGGTCGCGCCAGATGTACCAGTCGCGCTTGGGACTGTTACGCGACGAACGCGACTCGACGAAGAAGGGGTGCTGATCCGAAGTGTGATTGAGGACGAAGTCAATGACGACTCTGATCTTTCGTTTGTGTGCGGCGGCGACGAGGCGGTCGAAGTCTCGGAGCGTGCCGAACTGCGGGTCTACGTTCTCGTAGTCGCTCACGTCGTAGCCGAAGTCCACCTGCGGCGAAGGGTAGAAGGGCGTGATCCAGATGGCGTCCACGCCGAGCGCGGCGAGGTGATCGAGTTTCGAGGTGATGCCGTTCAAGTCGCCGACGCCGTCGCCGTCCGAGTCTTTGAAACTGCGCGGGTAGATTTCGTAAAAGACCGCGCGCTTCCACCAGGCGGGCTGCGCGGCTTTCACAGGTCGGCGCACGGTCGGTTGTCGTTGCGGCTTGGAAGGTGGCGTAGATGCAGCGTTCGTCGTCGGCGCGACGAGAGATGGGATCGTAAACAGCAAGGCGAGAAAGATGACGTTGAGCGGTCGCCTGACCGCACGCGAGTTCTGCTTCATTGGCGAATGAACCTCGACATAGGATGGCTGGGGTCGGCGAGACGTATCATGGGAACTGGGTCAGGGAGAGCGTGTTTCCGTCAGGGTCTTTAAACCACGCGATCTTCGCCCCGCTCGGTGCCGACCAGATGCCCGGCTCATCCTGCTCAAGCCACTCGTACCGCTCGCACCGCACGCCTCTGCTCAAGAGTTCGTTGACGCTCGCATGAATGTCTGTGACATCCCAACCCAGAACGGTATAAGGCGGGGGAGTATGTCCCTGCACTTTCTGTATGCGCAGCATGACGCCGTGCGCGTCAAAGACGATTGCGAAGGCGTCGTCCGAGACGAGGCGTAAGCCCAGAGTCTGTTCATAGAAACTCTTTGCGCTCTCCGGTCGGCTCGTCGCGACAAAGGCCACCACGTCTGAGTTGTTGAGCATGTCGCCTCCTCTCTTTCCTGAAACCCGTGTGCGGCCTCACGTCTCTCTCGCACGCCCGGCGCGCTCACGCGTCGTTGTCGGCTATCGCATTGCCGTCCGCTTGTCGCGCGGCGAGCGCGTGACGCCCGATGATCAATGCGCCGTAGACCCCGCTGTCGCCGCCGAGAGACGCTTGCATTATTTGCACCCGCTCGACGGGCATGATCCTGACCGACTCACGGACGCGCGCGCGCAGAGGCACTAAGAGTTGATCGCCTGCGGCGGACACGCCTCCGCCCAAGATGATGGCTTGGGGCGCGAGCGCGGCGATGATGTTGCTCAGGCCGAGCGCGAGATAGCCGATGGTCTCGTCCCACACGGCGCAGGCCAGGGCGTCGCCCGCCCGCGCCGCTTCGGCGACGGCGTGTGCGGTGACTTGTTCCGCGCCGCCCGCGCGTCGCAGCGTCGAAGGTTGCACATCCTTCGCGAGACGCTCCAGTGCGCGTCGCGCGATGCTCGTCCCCGAGCAGATCGCTTCGAGGCAGCCGCGCGCGCCGCAACCGCAGGGCGCGCCGTCCGGTTGAACAATCATGTGCCCGACCTCGCCCGCGCCGTCGCCTACGCCGTGCACGAGTTGATCGTTGATGATGAGGCCGCCGCCGATGCCGGTCGAGATCGTGATGTAGACCAGATGGCGCAAGTCCCGCCCCGCGCCGTACTCGTGCTCTGCAAGCGCGGAGGCGTTGGCATCGTTGTCCAGCAGCACGGGCACGCCGAGTCTATCTTCAACGAGACGGACGATGGGAAACTCGTCCCAGCCGGGAAGGTTCGGGGGCGAGAGGATCAGGCCGCGACGACGATCCAGCGGCCCGCCGCACCCGATGCCGACGGCGACTATACGCGCGCCCGCCGCTTCGGCCATGCGTTCGAGTTCGCCCGTCGCCTCTTCGACGATGGCGCGTGCGCCGCGTTCGACCCGCGTGGGGAAGCGTCGGAAAGGAAGCGGCTGGCCGTCGAGGGGGGCGAGGCCGAGCGCAATTTTAGTCCCGCCGATGTCTATGGCTGCGATAACGTCGCTGGTCATTTCGGATTAGTCTTTGAATCAACCGGGGTAGCACTTCGCTTGTATGCGATTCGCTTTGCTTTGTCAAATTACGTCACGGCATCGCCCCTCAATCGAGCAGGATGTTAGAGAAACCACTTTGCGTCTTACGTCGTCTCTTTGCGCCTCCGGCGTGAAAAGCAATTCCCGCTGGAGGCGCAAGGTCGGAACTTAAGGCGCAAAGGCTTGAGGGGTCACCGGGTGGGTGTTGTCTATTCAACGACGCGGGGCATCGCGGAGCGACCGTTGCGCGGCGGCGCGTTGCGGGTCGGTTGCGTTTCCGCCGAGCCAGCTTTTCGCCAGTGCGCGGATGGCTTCGACGTTTTGGCCGCCGACGCCGATGAGGGAATAGAAGTCTCTCCCCTCTGTGGTCTCGTTCGGCATGCTCCACAGGTCGAGGCCGAAGGGCGCGAAATGGCTCGGGTAGCGTTTGAAGCTCTCGGCGTCAGCGTCGTGCGCCTGACTGTTGAGCCACCCGACAGGCCAGTGATCCCACGTCAGCGTGCCCCATCCCCATCCGCCCGTGCCCTTGCGGTCGGAGTGTTCCTTGAGTCGCGTCCCTTCGCGCGGGAAGCCGGAAGCGTCGCCGATGACGAAGAACGGCGAGCCGTCGCGCAAGGGGATGATTCCGGCGAAACCGCGCGCGTCGTCAATCTCCTTCCAGGGCGAACCCGTGCGGCGCGAGGTACCCGCGAAAATCTTTTTCGGGTCGTCTTTGCGTTTCCAGTAGATGTCCACGCGCGCAGGCGTGAAGGCATCAACGCCCGTGAAGGCGCGGCTTTCGCCGGTCGCAGCGTCGGCGGCGAGCACGTCGTACCAGAGTTTCCCGACCGGAGCGAGCACGATCAGTTCGATGGGTTCGCGCGCGTAGCCGCGTGGGTCGCCGGGCATGAGCGTCTGGTAACGCTGGCGACGCAGGATGAGGCCGTTCGGGTAAGCCCAGAAATCTTCGACGGCGCGATAGGCCGCTGCGCCCGAAGTCATGTTGACGCCGAAGTATGTCCAGCGCACCCACACGCGGCCGCCCTCGCCGCGCTCGATCACGTCCACGAAGCTGTTGCGCTCGCGTCGCCCCTGCTCGTTGAAGAGTTCCGCCCAGCCCTCGTTGCCCTCGAACATCTGGTAGGAGACGGCTGCGCCCGAAGGCAGTTCAAACCACGGGCAATAGCTGGCCTCGTGTGAGAAGACGAAACGGTATTTGAAATCTTTCCAGTAGATGACGTAAGCCTTGCGCGGGTTGATGTCGGCGTGCGGCGGCGACGGGAGCGCGCCCGTGTAACCGCCGTAGACGTAGTCGGAAACTTCGGCGACTGAAACGCCGCTCGTGGTCGCGGTTTTTAACTGAGCCATCGTGAGCGGCTTGCCGGGAGGTGTTGGGTGTTGTTGTTTGCCGAGGGCGATGTTGCCTTCGGCGGCGCAGGCGTAGAGCAGGAGTAGTGCGAGTAGCAACAGGCTACGCATCGGAACGGTGTCTCCTCGCAAAGTTAGAGGGATGGACGAACGGGAAAATATGCCTTCGGCTTAACGATACCACATCGCGCGGGAGCGGCGACCGGGCGCGCATCTTTCGGGTGGCGCAAAAAATGAATTGACCTCTTTGATCGTAAAGAAGTATTTTGCTGTCACGTTCGATTTCTTTCAAACGTTGATCTCGCTCGGGCTGTCTGGTTGGAGGGACTAGGGCGGATGTGAGTTCGCCCCGGCAAGCGGCGGACTTGGCTTGCAACCGCGACAGTAAAAAAACCGGATAGAGTCTTAACGGGGCATATCTAGCCACAATCCCGATAGACAACTCCTAAGCTTTCAGAGCGAAGCCTGTATTCACAGAGCTAAAGAATAATCGTGTGGAGAGAGATGCCATTGATGCGTAGATACGCTGTTGCGTGGGTTTTACTGTCGTCGGTGTTGTGCTTGAGCGCGGCGGCGCAGGAGCATCGCACAGTCTTTAAAATAGGCGAGTTCGATAACTCGTCGGAAGAATTCGGCTCAGCCAACGTCGCGCCCGCCGTGTACGTGGTTGCGACGGGACAGCCCAAAGATTGGGTCGGCGCGCAGCAGGCGGTCGTGCCCGACAAGGCGGGCTCGGCGGGCGCGGCGCGTAAAATTCAGTTTGAACTACAGTCAGCCCCGCAAGGGATTTACCAACTGCGGCTCGGTCTGATCTTGAAGACGGCACGTGCGCCCGTCGTCGAGTTGAATGTGAACGGGCATCGCGGGTGGTTTCATCAACCCCTCGAAACTTACAGGGAGGGGAACAGCGAGGGCGCGATCCTGCCGCAGTACTCAATCGGCGCGTTGACGATTGACGTGCCGGCCTCATACCTGCGCGCGGGGCGAAACGAGCTTGCTTTGACGCCCATCACCGACGAGCTTTCCACCGCCATGCCCGGAGGCGAGACGACAGACTTCGCCACGCTCATCTATGACGCGCTGGAGTTGATTCACACACGACCCACGAACCCCCAAGGGGCGACGGCTGCGGCGTCCGCTTCCGGCGTGACGGGCGCGCGTGCGACTCCGACCGTGTTCTTCAAGCGCGAGGGCGGGCGACTTTCGGAAGTCGTCTCCGTCATCGTCAGTTGGCGCGAACTCACGCCGCAGGGCACGGTCACGCTGTCGTCGCCGGGATGGACGCGCACGCAAGCGCTCGCACCGGCGGGGCGCGACTTCGGCGAGCAGCGACTGGAATTCCCCGTCCCAGAGTTTGCCGCAAGCACAAACTTCAAGGTGGCCGTCAGGGCGAACGGGCACGTTTACGATGTCGCGCAGATGCTCACGCCCGCGCGCAAGTGGACGGTCTACATGGTTCCGCACGAGCACCTCGACGTGGGCTATTCCGACTTCCAATCGAAACTCGCCGAACTCCACAGCCGCATCATCAACGAGGCTCTGGACATGAACGCAGAGCACCCGGAGTTTCGCTTCACGCTCGACGGCTACTGGCAGGCGCGCCATTTCCTCGCGGGTCGCTCCGAAGCCGAGAAGAAGAATTTTTACCGCGCGGTGCGTGAACGGAAAATCATCGTGCCCGCGCAGCACTCCGTGATCCTGACCGGCTTCCCGACGGGCGAAGCCCTCATCCGCTCCTTCTACGGCTCGCGCCGTTTGAACCGCGAGGCGGGCGGCGCGTGGGACACGGCCAACATCACGGACGTGCCTTCTTACTCCTGGTCTTACGCTTCGATCCTCGCGGCGGCGGGGGTGAAGTATTTCGCGGCGGCGGCAAACGCCGACCGAGGGCCGACGCTCATGCTCGGCGACCTGCATCGCCGCTCGCCCTTCTGGTGGGAGGGGCCGGACGGCGCGCGCGTGCTGATGTGGTACTCGCGCCACTATCACCAGATCGGGAGCCAGTTCGGGCTGCCGCCGCAAGTAGCAAACGGCTACGAAGGTCTACAGAGTTTTCTGCG
>DASYMM010000452.1:0-3727 GCA_036009085.1 Pyrinomonadaceae bacterium
GACAGACGTACTTCCGCGTCGGCTACAACGGCGGCTACGAGCGCGTGTTCGAGTCGGAGTTCGGCGCGAACCGCACGGCCACGCGCGCCGGAGCGTTCGCGGGCGAAAACTCCGAGCGCGGCGCGTACCTCAAAAACGTCTTCGCCTACGGAGCTTCGACCGTCAACAAGCAGATCACTTTCTTCACCTTCTTTGGCTATCGCTGGGGGCAACTCGATTACGATTTCGGCAATTCGCCCAAGTACCCGCGCGTCAGCCCCGCCGCGCTCGCAGACCCCGATGCGCCGCTCGACCCCGGCGCGGGCAACCTCTTGCAGTACGAACTCAATCTCGAATACAAGCCGACGAGCGCGCTCAACAGTTCGCTCACCTTCATCAAAAACCGCATGACGCGCCGCGACACCGGCCTCGTCGCCTTCGACACCAACATCGTCACCCTGCGCACCACCTACCAGTTCACGCGCTTCACCTCCCTGCGCGCACGCGTTGACTACGACTCGCTCGCCGCGAACGCGCGCGGCCAGTTCCTCCTCGGCTGGACGCCCAATCCCGGCACGGCCTTCTACGCCGGTTACAACGACGACCTCAACCGCAGCGGCTACAACCGCTTCACAGGCCAACTCGAACCCGGCTTCCGCCGCAACGGCCGCACCTTCTTCATCAAAATGTCCTACCTCTTCCGGCGCAGCTTTTGATTTAGAGCGACAAACAAAAGCAGTAACCACGAAACCACACGAAATAACACGAACTCATTTTCGTGCTGTTTCGTGTGGTTTCGTGGTTCAATCCTGCCGGAGCGAACAAATTTCGCCACACAAGCGCGTTATTTGGTCGTCCAGTAGATTTATCCGCGCCCGGCTGAAACTTTTTGCGCTCCATCCGCACTAACACACTGGAAGACGGACGAGACGGCGTTTATGGAAGCATTGAGCGGAACATTGACGGTCGGGGAGCCACGCGGAGCGCACGCCGAAAAGCCTTTGATGAACAGTCCTGAGCAACTCGTAGCTTTGGCACGGCGGGGCGACCACGATGCCTTCCGGCACATCTTCGACAGGTGGGCGCGCCCCGTCGTCTCCTTCGTCTATGACATGGTCGGCGACCGCGCGCTCGCCGAGGATTTGACGCAGGAAACCTTCGTCCGCGCTTACAAATATCTGGACGCGCTGCGCGACGAGACGAAGTTTTCCACGTGGCTCTTTAGCATCGCCAAGAACGTCGCGCGCGAGCACCTGCGCTCGGCGCACAGCCGCAGCCGGAAAGTTGACCTCGACGACGAGACGGTTTTGGAGTTGCAGGACGAGAGGCCGACGCCCGCTGGCGCGCTGCTCGACAAAGAGTTGAACGGTGTCGTGCGCCATGCGCTCGGCGCGCTCGACGAAGACAAGCGCATGGTCTTCACTTTGAAAATTTTCCAGCAGCGCAGTTACGAAGAGATCGCGGAGATCACGGGTTTTTCGGTTCCGAAGGTGAAGACCGACCTGCACCGCGCGAGGACGGAGATGCGCAAGCGCATGAGTCCTTATCTGGGGGTGAAGCAATGAAGTGTGAGCAATGTCCGACCAGCGCGCTCGAAGAACTCTTGGACGGCGAACTCGATGAGCGTCGCGCCGCCGAAATGAACGCGCACCTTGCGGCCTGCGAGCCTTGCGCGCTGCGCTACGACGAACTGCTCGACGAAGGCGCGCTCTACGCGAATTATGAACGCGACGTGGAAGTGACGCCGCAACTGTGGGCGGGCGTCGCGGCGCGGATCGCTGCGGCAGAAAAGACTTTGGAAGTGAAGCCGCAGGGCGGCGCGAGTCCGTTCCAAAAAGTCCGCGCGTGGTTTGCGAACGCGCTCGTCGCCCCGCGTTTCAGCCCCGTGCTCACGGCCGCGTTGGTGCTGCTCGCCATCGGCGCGACCGCGACGGTGATGAAGTATTTGAATCCGCAGACGGCGACGCCCGCAATCATCGCGGGCGGGCAAGGCGCAACCGCCACACCCGAGAAGGTGAACGTCGTCCAACCCGCGCCCGACGCGACGCCGACCGCCGCGCCGGATGCGACGCAGAAACAGGAGTCTCCGCTCACCGCAAGCAGCAAGCAGCCCGAACGCAGGGGCGTTGAGAAGACGGAACGGCGCGGCGGCGCGGCGGAACCGCAGCGCGCGCTCGTCGTGCCTGTGAATGCCGTGCGCGATCAACTGGCAGTCCAGAATAGCGAGCAACTGAGGCGGCAGCGCGCCACCGCGCGGCTCGTGCGCGAAGCGGAGTCGAAATACGTGGCGGCGATCAAGTTGTTGTCGGAAGACGTGAACCGCAAGCGCACGCGGCTCGACCCGCAAGTCGCCGCGCGCTTCGACGAAACGCTCGCCACCATTGATCGCTCGATTGCAGAGACGCGCCGCACCGTGCTCAAGCACGGCAACGATCCGGTCGCCGTCCAGTACATGCTCTCGGCCTACGCCAAGAAGGTCGAAGTGATGCGCGAGATGGCCGCGCTCGACTAAAGAGAAGAGAACTCCGGCGAAACGTCGTCGCTCTCGAACTTGTAACTTGAACTTGTAACTTGAAGTCGTAACTTGAACTTGTCCGTCAATCCTAAAGTGTTATGAAGAAGAAAACTCTAACCGCCTTCGTCGTCGCCCTCGCCATGATTCACGGCACGTTGCTCCCCACGCTCACGCGCGCTCAGGAGGCGGGGCAGCAGCAGCCGGCAGCGGCGGGCGGCGGCTCGGTCTCGATCAACAATCAAGCGGGGCGCGTGCAGATCAAACTCGAACGCGGCAGCCACGTCCAGATCAGCAATCGCTACGGGCGCATCACGATCACGGGCTGGGATCGCGACACGGTGGAAGCCACCGCGACGAGCGACAAGGGCGCGGAAGCCGTGCAGGTGGAGATGACCGCCGACCCCGCCGCGTCTCATTCCGTGCTGACGCTCAACGTGCCGGGTCGTCCCGGCCAGCGCAGCCCGTTCCCGTTCGTCTATGCCAGCCCCAACATAGACATCAACCCGCGCATCTACACGACGAACCCAAATCCGAGCCTGAATCCCCCGAACAGTCCGAATCCGACTCCGCCAGCGCAGGGCACGCCGCCCGCGCCGAAGGCCAAGCCCGCGAAGCCCGCCAAGACGAAGCTGCCTGAGGAGAATGAGAGCCACGTGATCATCGTGCCGATGCCCGACATGTCGAATATTCCCATGCCGGAAGTGCCGGAGGCCGCGCTGGCTACGGAGGGCGTCGTGGCTCCGTCCACGCCGACGCGCCAGCGTCCGGCGACTGCGGCTAAAACCGCGCCGCGCGGAATAGGCGGTGGAGCCGGTGGCGGCATGGGCGGCGGCATGGGCGGCGGCATGGGCGGCATGGGCGCGGGCCTGCAGCCCTCCGTCGTGAGCACGTTCAGCAACGCGAACATCGTCGCCCATCTCGCCACGGGTGACTCGCTCGAGGTCGCGCTCTCGCAGCTCGGCGCGTCGCGTGCGCAGAACCAGGCGGCGCGCGACTACGCGCAGCGCATGGTGACCGAGCACACCGCGCACATGCAGATGGGCAAGCAGATGGCGATGCAGGGCGGCATCACGCCGGCGCCATCGCCCGCGGACACGATGGACGCGATGATGGCGAACCGCATGATGAGCCGCCTGTCGAACGCGCAGGCCGGCGCCGACTATGACCGGCGCCTCATGCAGGCGGAAGTGATGATGCATCAGCACATGCTCCACGAGCTGCAGATGGTGCAGC
>DASYMM010000453.1:0-7107 GCA_036009085.1 Pyrinomonadaceae bacterium
CGGGCGGGTTAACCGCCTTCGTTTCGAAATTTCGGAATCGTTTTAGTAGTATTTTCTGACAAGTTGTTGTATGCTGCCGCGCCAGCCGGCACAAGATGTTGTCCGCAATATATGGGTGTCACCGGCGCGCACAGCCCAAAATAGCCGCACAGGGTCTCCTGAGAGCGGCGGGCGTTCAAAGAAGAGAAAGGACTTATAAGATATGACACCGGATAGCCGTCAGCCGGGCAGTGGCATTAATATTTTCATAGACGATGATCCTCCGATCACCGGCGCGCGCATTAAAGTGATAGGTGTCGGGGGCGGCGGCGGAAACGCCGTCAACCGCATGATCGAAGCGGGCATCGAGGGCATCGAGTTCCTCGTCGCCAACACGGACTTGCAGGCGCTCAAGCGTTCGCGCGCGCCGATTAAGATTCAACTCGGCGGCAAGTTGACGAAGGGCTTGGGCGCGGGCGCAAACCCTGATGTCGGCAGAAACGCCGCGCTCGAAGACACGGAAAAAATTATCGAGGCTCTGGAAGGCGCGGACATGGTCTTCGTCACCACGGGGCTTGGCGGCGGCACGGGCACAGGCGCCGCCCCGATCATCGCAAGTCTCGCGACGGAGTTGAACGCGCTGACGGTTGCGGTCGTCACGAAGCCTTTTCACTTCGAGGGCAAGCGGCGCATGCAGCAGGGCGATCAGGGCTTGAGGGAACTCCGCGAATGCGTGGATACGGTTATCACCATCCCGAACGAACGCTTGCTCGGCAACGTGACGAAGGACATGTCTCTGACGGACGCCTTCAAGATGGCCGACGACGTGTTGCGTCAAGCCGTGCAGGGCATCAGCGACTTGATCACCGTGCCCGGTCTCATCAACCTCGACTTTGCCGACGTGAAATCGATCATGGCGGGCATGGGCATGGCCTTGATGGGCGCGGGGCGTGCGAGCGGCGAAGACCGCGCGCTCAAAGCCACGCAGGAAGCGATCTCTTCGCCCTTGCTGGAAGAAGCTTCGATTAACGGCGCAAAGGGCGTGCTCATCAACATCACGGGCGGGCTTGATCTGACCCTCTTTGAAGTCAACGAAGCCTCTTCGATCATCCGCGAGGCGGCGGACGAAGACGCCAACATCATCTTCGGCGCGGTGATTGACGAATCAATGCGCGACGAGATGAAGATCACGGTCATCGCCACGGGCTTCGATAAAGAGTCTGCCGACGCCGGACTCGTGCCCAACCCGAACGTGATGCCTGCCGCGCAACCGCGTTACATGCCGCGCACGGACGAGTTGCCGCAATCACGCAGCCGCGCTGCCGGGGATGTGCGCGTCGAAGACCTCGACGTGCCCGCTTTCATTCGCAAGAAGGCCGACTGAAAATTCAGTGGCAAGTGACGAGTGGCGGGTGACAAGATAAGCAAGCAGATCGTGAAATCGTGAATCGTGAATAGAGAAGACAGGTTTTTTTCTATTCACGATTCACGATTTACAATTTGCGGCTTTTTCTTGTCACCCGTCACTCGTCACTGTTTTGTTTGGCTTGCCAAACCAGAAGGGGTCGTGTAGCATGTCGCCAATTCCTGACAGGATTGTAATTCAATAACGAGACAAACACGTTTCTCGTCTTGCAAACGACCACCGCCTGTAAACGCAGGCGCATCCAAGCGCGCCATTTGTTTGGCAACTCGTCCGCAGAGAGTCGGGGTATCTTAAATGCACGCGCGCCGTTTTCCTGCTTGTCAGACTGTTGGAGGCTAAGTAAAAAAGTGAATCGCAAACTTATACGACCGACGTTGGCCGATGTGAAAAATCGCGAGCCGAACCCGCAACGAGAACGCAACGAACGATACAGCGAGGGCGGCGGCTCATCGCGCGAAGGAGGCTCGCGCGGCGGAGGCGGCGGCGCGAGCGGAGGCGGCGGCGCACCGGCGCACCAGTCGCGCCCGCCGCAGCGCGACTCCGGCGACCGCAATGCTTCGTCTGCCGCCGCGCAGGGGCGCAAGCGTATTCCGCCCTCGGAGACGAACGCCGAAATCTTCTATTACAAGAAGCAGATGGACGCGCACACGCAGATGGTGATCGTGCTCGACGACGGCGAAGAGGTCATCGGCACCATCGAGTGGTATGATCGCGCCGCGCTGAAAATCAATCGCCGGGACGAGCCGAACATTCTGCTGCTCAAGCACAACATCAAGTACATGTTCAAAGCCGAGGATCGCGACGGCGGCGGCGGCGACGACGACGACGACGCGGCAGACGAAAGTTAACCTTGCAATAACTCTCTTTTGCAGCAAACGCGGGCGCGCGGCTCTTGATTTGAAAGCCGCGCCCGCTCATTTTTGCATCGTGCCCCGAGCTGGAAAATGAGCGAGAACAGGCACAGCTTATCCGCCAGCGAATCGGCCTCACCCCGCGCGAGCGGCGGCGAGAGACGCCGACCCCGCATCGGCATCACGATTGGCGACCCGGCAGGCATCGGCCCGGAAGTCGTCCTCAAGGCGGTGGCGGAAACTGCGGTCAGAGACGTGTGCGCGCCCGTCATCATCGGCGACGCGCAACTCCTGTCGCACACGGCGCGCAAACTCGACCTCCAATGCGGCTACGATGTCATACGCCGCGACGAACCTCTGCCCGACCAACCCGAAGCTCCCGTCATCTATCATCTCGACAACATTCGCGCGGACATCGAGCCGGGCGTGGAATCTTCCGCCGCCGGTCGCGCTTCGGGCGAGTACATCGAAGCGGCGGTCGAACTGTGCATGCGCGGCGCGCTCGATGCGATCTCGACCGCGCCAATCAATAAACGCGCGCTGTTTCTCGGCGGCTACAGTTTTCCCGGCCACACGGAGTTTCTCGCGCACCTCACGCACACGCCCGAATGTGCGATGGCCTTTGTCGCGGCCAACTTGAGAATCGTGCTAATCTCGACGCACGTGCCGCTGGCCGAAGCGATCCGGCTCGTTCGTCGCGAGCGGATCGAGCCGGTCGTGCGACTGGCAAACCGCGAACTCAAACGCTGGGGCATACGCGAGCCGCGCATCGCAATGGCCGCGCTCAACCCGCACGGGGCGGAGGGCGGGCTGTTCGGCGTCGAAGAGTCTGCGGAGATCGTGCCCGCTGTGGAAGCGTGCCGCGCGCTTGGGATTGACGTATCGGGGCCGTTTTCGGCGGACACGGTTTTCTTGCGCGCCTCACGCGGCGAGTTCGACGCGGTCGTGGCCTGCTATCATGATCAAGCGATGATTCCGGTCAAGTGTCTCTCGTTCGGCGAAGCGGTCAACGTCACGATGGGCTTGCCCTTCATACGCACTTCGGTTGATCACGGGACGGCCTTCGACATCGCGGGGCGCGGCGTGGCGGAACATTCCAGCATGGTCGCCGCCATCACGCTCGCCGCCGAATTTTCGCGCATGGAAGACGAAGAAGCAGTGACGAGTGACAGGTGACGAGTGACGAGTTAAAAAGCTGTAAATCGTGAATCGTCAATCGTGAATAGAAGAAGACAGGTTTTATCTATTTACGGTTCACTTGTCTTGTTCCGGCTCGTCACTTGTCACTCGTCACTTAAAAGAAATGTCAGAGCAAACTTCACAAACGCGGCGACGCATTTTGGTGGCGGATGATGATCCGGCGATTTTGCGTCTGGTGAAAACGCTGGTGGAAAAAGAGGGCTACACGGTCGTTACGGCGAGCGACGGGCGCGAGGCTTATAAGATTCTCCAGAACGATACGGACTTCATCGCCGCCATCTTCGACGTGGTGATGCCGCACATACAGGGGCCGGAACTCGTCCGCCACATGAAGACGGAGAAGCGTCTGATGAAAATTCCGGTGATGATGATGACCGCCGAGCAGAACCCACGCCATTCCTCGGAGAGCTTCGGCGCGGGCGCAATCGTCTTTCTCCCGAAACCCTTCACCGCTTCGCAACTCCAGGTTATGCTGCGCGTCCTGATCAGCAACGCGGGCGGTTGAAACTGCCGCTGCTGTAAACGCCGTGAGTTCCCCACCGAAAGCAATTCCCGACGCGCGATCAAACGTAAGGGCAAACGTATGAACAGACGCACACGCCGGACGAACTTCATCCTGAGCGTTCTGGCATCTTTTTTGTGCGTGCTCGCCGTTTCAAACAACACTCACACCCACACAATCGCCGCCGCGGAGAAGGCGATCAAGAAGGACGACGCGCGCAAGTTGATCGCTGCCCTCTCGATTCTTGAACTCAACAAGGGGGTGGTAACGATCAGGGAAATCTCTCCGCCCGGCGCGGTGGCAACCGTCTCGGCGAGTGTGAAACTGGGCTTTCGTTTCGTGCGTGACGAGGCGGGCGCGTGGCGCGTGGCCGATGTGCGAACGGGCGACCGCCAGTGGGAATCGTTTGAACTGCTCGGGCGCGCTCTGGGCGACGAAAATATCTCGCACGTGCGCGCGGAACTCGACGCTCTGGCCGCCGAACTCGACGCGCTCGCCAAAGCGAACGCGCTCGCTAAGAGCAAGGACAAAGCCGCGAGCGACGCGCCGCCGCCTGAGAAGCAAGCCGCAAACGAAGCGCAAAGCCGTGACGCGAAGGAAGATGCGAAGGAGTTGAAGCGCGGCGCGCTCACGGTCAAGAACCCTGGGGCGGCGTTCGCCCCGCTCGGCTCGTCGGCGGTGGTCGAGGTGGAAGTGGACGTGTCTGTGGACTTCGTGCGCGACGCGCGGGGTCGCTGGCAGGTGGCGCGCGTGCGTTTCGGCGGCAACGGCGGCGGGCGCGGCTTCGAGGCGTTCGACGCTTTCGAGCGCGCGCTCAACACGGAAAAGCTCGCCCGCGCCCGCGCCGACCTCGAAACGCTGGCCGTCGCGCTCGAAAAGTATCGCCGCGCACGCGGTTTCTACGTCGTCGCCGAGACGGCCATTGATCTGACAGACCAACTCAACCCCCGCTACACAGCCGCTTTCATCCGCTTCGACCCCTGGCATCGCCCCTACGAATACGAAGGCACGCGCGAACGCTTCACCCTGCGCTCCCTCGGCGCAGACGGCAAAGCGAACACGCCGGACGACGTAACGATAAGAAAGGGATGAGGGCGGAGGGATGAGGGATGAATAAAACAAAAGCCCGTTATCCGGCTTGAATGTTTTCTGATTCATCCCTCATCCCTCCGCCCTCATCCCTTTCTTCTTGACGCTTCCTCCGCGCGTCTGTTAGCTTCAAATAGTGGCCTGTTTGCAGAAGGGCAGGCCGGATTTGAAGTCTCACGCCCCGCGTCGTTCGCGCCGCTCCCGTCCGCGTCAAAGCGCGCTTGCCGGGTCAGCCGGTTGCCACTTGGGCGACGCCCATCATCAAGGAGTCTAGTTTTTGCTAACGGGACGCAAACTGCTGCTCGCCGATGATTCTCTAACCATTCAAAAGGTGGTGAGTTTAACCTTCAACGACGAAGCGATGGAGGTGCGGACGGTGGGCAGCGGCGCGGAGGCTCTGGAGTCTCTGCGAGAGAGTTTGCCGGACATCGTTCTCGCCGATGTGTTCATGCCGGAGCCAAACGGTTACCAGCTATGCGAACGCATCAAACGAGACGAACGCACGCGGCATCTTCCGGTGGTGCTGCTCGTCGGCACCTTTGAACCTTTCAACGAAGCGGAGGCGCGCAGAGTCGGCGCGGACGAAGTCTTGACCAAACCTTTCCAATCCATACGCGATCTCGTCAATAAAGTCGGCGGCCTGCTCGGCGGCTCGGACGAAAAGAACACGGACGCCGAACGCGCGCGCGCCGAGCGGCACGAAGACGAGGCGACGCGAGACCTCTCGCCCTTCGCCGACGCTGCACGCGCCGCCGCTCCCGACACACAGGCCGCAGAGGCCGCCACCAACACACCCCCCGCAGACGCCTTCAACGATTTCGACATGGACGACGCCACCATCCAGAGCACACCCGCCGCCGCCTTCGACGCGCGCGCCGCGCACCCTACCTCCGCCGCCGCCTTAGAGATTAACGAGGAAGAACAATTCAGTGATCGCGGCGAGACGGAAGAAGCGTTCGTCTTGAGCGACGAGGACGAAGCAGAGTCGCCGTCGCAGGCGCACGCCGCGACTGCCGCTGCTTCCTCCTCTGCCGCCTCCGCCGCGTCCGGCAATTCATACGCGGCTTCGTCAAACGCTCCGGCGGAAGCTGCGCCCGTCGCCGCCGCGTCGTCAGCGTCGGCGTCAACTTTCTCCGCGCACGCCGCGCGCGCCGCCGAAGCAGACGACGCGCTGCTCGACATAGGCGACATCGCGCCCGCACACGCACACGCCGCCGCCAACAGCGAAGCAGACGATTTTATCCTCGACATCGGCGACGAAGATTCATTCGAGCCGGTTGCCGCCGCGCCGCACGCCGAATCCGCCGCACCGTCAGCGCACGCCGCCTCCGTCGCCGAAATTGACATGCACTACGCGGAGAACGCGCCGCTGACGACACAGGCGTTGGACGTGTTCGCCGAGCCGGACGTGTCCACTGAGCCGGAAGCGTCCGCAGAGTCACAGGCATCAGTGGAAGAATCAGAAATGTGGGCGTCGCCCGCCGTTGCGGTCTCAGCCGTAGAAGCCGCGCCGCTCGCGGAAGAAGCGGAGGAACTGGAAGTCCCTGAGATTTCGGAATCGCCCGCGCTGCTTTTCGCGAATGAGCCTGCACAGGAGGCGCGCGGCTCGGAAAGTTTCGCGGAGCAGGAGAGCGACCACCGCGCAGCACAGGACGCGCCCGTCTGGGACGGAGAGCCTGCGGCTGCCAGCATCGTGGCGCACGCGGGCGGCGTCGCGGCTGTCGAGGCGTCGAGCGCGAGCCAACCGGCGGAAGCATTAGCGTCTGAGGCGAGCGCGTCGGCGGTCGGCGCAGATGCGAGTTTTGTCGCCGCGTCTTCGGAATCGAGTCGAGGGGCGAACGCCGCGTCGTCTTTGTCGCCGGAAGTGATGGATGAGTTGGTGCGGCGCGTCGTCGCGCAGATGTCGGCGGAGGTCGTGCGCGAGATCGCCTGGGAGGTCGTCCCCGATCTGGCCGAGCGGCTCATCAAGCAACGCCTCGAAGAAGATAAGGCACGCACGCCGTAGTCGCAGGCAGCGAGAAGCGAGCGAAACAAACGGATCGAGTTGAGGCGGAAACCGA
>DASYMM010000454.1:0-9512 GCA_036009085.1 Pyrinomonadaceae bacterium
CGGCGCATCGCCACGTCGGTCTGCGCGGCGTCTCACCGACTCCCATTCGAAGGCCTGGCGCGCACGCAGGTTCTCACGTGCATCCGCGAGGAGCGTGACGAGTTCGTCGTCCCACAACCCGCCGGGGCTGGTCGCGCGGCGCATTGATTCCATGATCGAGATGTAGTCGAGCACCTCTTTGACTTCGGTGTCGGTCAGGGATTCGAGTTTAAAGGCGAGGCGCTGGCGTTCGGTGATTCGCTTAGCCATCTCTTGCTCCTCCGTTCTTCGAGAAGCCGGACGGCCAATGCGCTCATCAACTCAGGCGGCGAGTCGTGCAGCGACGTTCGGGAGGCCGTCGGCTGTTTGTGGTCAGCACGAGGTTGTGTTGTGCGAAAGCTGCTTTAATTCTCACCTGCTAATCGTGTCGGTTTCGCCTGCGAACCACGCCGCGCCACAAAGAAAAAGGCGCAGCCCGGCTCACGTTTCAAGTTTGGGGGACGCACACGACAGGCGACGATCAGCGAGAGATAGACGGTTGAGTCTTCGGCTCCGGCCGTCGCCCCGGCGTGCGTAACTAAAGAGCGATTGTGCGAATTTGCTTCAATAACGGCTTTTACGTTGGCCGCTGGAGGCGAAATATACACGAGACGCATCGCCGGACGCAAGACTTGTGCGCACGCCGGAGGCGCGCGAGCCAACGTCTCGCGCGCTGTTCGCGGAGACGCGCGCAAGGCCGATTTATGCGGTCAGTCTATCTTGACGGCGATCATGTGCAGCGTGTCTATGACGAGCACGGCGATGGGCGGGTAGAGGAGCAGTTCGGGGCGGATTTGGGTGTCGTAGAGAAACGGCACTTCGCTCAAAATCGTGCTGTACATCTGTTGTCCCAGCAAAAGACCGGCTCCGAGACAAGCCATGTAGCCAAGCACGAGAAAGCTCGACGCGGCGAAGCGCGTGAAAGGTTTGTCCGATTTCTCGACTTCATGCGTGACCGAGTCGTGCAGCGAACTCGGCTGGTACGTGTAGCGGCTGAAGTGTTCGCGCAGGCGGGAGACGAGATGCCACAGCCCGATCAAAAACAGCGTGAGCATCAGGGCGCGACCCACGCTGCCGAACAATTGCCAGAAGCGCGGCTTGAACAACGCCACGAAGAAGGTGGAGAGAAACAGCGAGACGGTGGTGAAGACCGCGCGCTGCATGGCGAAGGTTTCGCGCCGTTCCGCCTCGATCAAATTGTCGACGACGCGATCCATGCGCGCCTGCGCGGCGACGCGGCGCATACGGCGCGCGTGCGGGTTTTCGGAGGAATGTAAGAAGGATTCGCTGGCCTCGCCCGTCCGCTTGCGAAACTGGTTGTCGTAGTAGCTGCGCTCGTGCGGGTCGCTCAGGGTGCGGTAGGCCAGCGCGATCAGGGCGAATTCGCGCGCAGCTTTCTCCGAGCCGCCGTTGAGATCCGGGTGTCTCTGGCGTGCCAGACGCCTGTAAGCTGATTTAACTTCCGAGGCCGAAGCGGTTCGCTGGATGCCTAAAATTTTATAATAATCAACCACTGCGCTTTATCCCGTACTCCGTAAAAGCCAGCGTGGGAGCGCAAATATCGCTACATGCGCTCCGGGCAGGAAGGGTCAACCCGTGGCGACACTATACCATTTTCCGGCAAAAACTTCCCGCCGGAAATTATGAACTTGAAGCGTTGTCGAGCTTTACGCGAACGAAGGAGGGAGAGAGGAAGTCAAAGGGGCGGCGCTTTTCCTCGGACGGCCGACCGAGTGGGTAAGGACAGTTATTTGTGAAACCGCCTCCTTTGACTTGGGCACCTCTGCAATGGCAATGTTTATGCCAGAGGCAGAAGATACCAGAATCGTCGAAAAATGCAAGTTTTTTAGCAAGCACATCTAACTTTAATGTCCACAGTGTCCACTACAGGAGACAGTGCGTCCACTATTGAGGACGCACACCGGACACAAAACGCACCAACTGTCCATTTTCTACAGCCGCACCTGCGTCGAAAAGTGAGAGGCCGCACGGAAATTATCCGCGCGGCCTCTCTCGTTCGAGAAATTATTGACGAGCGAATTACCCGCCGCCGTTTAACCCTTGCCCTCTTGCCCGTCGGACGCGGCGCGTTCGGCGGCGACGGCGCGCTCGATCAAGTTGAGCAGGGTTCTGACGCCCACGCCCGTCGGCCCCTTGGAGCGATAAGGCTTGGCGTCGTCGCCCCAGGCCGTCCCCGCGATGTCGAGGTGCGCCCACGAAACGCCGTCGGCGAATTCCTTGAGGAAGGCCGCCGCAGTGATCGTCCCGGCCTTGCGCCCGCCGACGTTCTTGATGTCCGCGATGTCCGACTTGATCTGCTTCGTATACTCTTTATCGAGCGGCAACTGCCAGAGTTTCTCGCCGACTTCCCTGCCCGACGCGATGACTTCGTCAATCAACTCCTGATCCGTGCCGAGGATGCCCGTGTTGACATCGCCGAGCGCGATGGAGACCGCGCCCGTCAGCGTCGCCAGATCGATAATGCGTTTTGCGCCGAGTTGCTTCGCGTATGAGATGGCGTCGGCGAGAATCAAGCGGCCTTCGGCGTCTGTGTTGATCACTTCGATGGTCTTGCCCGACATGGCGCGCACCACGTCGCCCGGCTTGGTGGCTTTCCCCGAAGGCAGATTTTCCGTCGCGGGCACGACGCCTAAGAGAGGCATCGGCGGCTTCAACTGCGCCACCGCGCGCATCACGCCGAGCACCGTCGCCCCGCCCGTCATGTCGTACTTCATCAACTCCATGTTCTCGCCCGGCTTGAGCGAGATGCCGCCCGAATCGAACGTCACGCCTTTTCCCACCAACGCGAGCAACCCGTTGCCAACTTCCGAGCCGCCGCCTTCGGGTGTGTACTTCAAAATGATGAGCGCGGGCGGCTCCTCCGAACCGCGCGCGACGCTCAGCAGCGACCCCATCCCCAAGCCTTCCATGCGCTCGCGATCCAGCACGTCAACTTCCAGACCGAACTCGCTCGCAATCGCGCGTGCGCGTTCGGCCATGATCGTCGGCGTCATGTACGCGCCGGGTTCGTTGGCGAGGTCGCGCGTGAAGTTGACCGACTCGCCGATGATGCGCCCGCGTTCCGCGCCGCGCCGCAAAGCGTCTTCGCTCGCTCCCTGCGCGATGATGACGAGCCGCTCGATGAGGCGTTCCTCTTTCTCCACCGTGCGATATTTGTCCGGCTCGAACAGAGCCATCAAGACGCCTTCGACCGCCACTGCCGCCGCCCGCTCAACATCAGTTTCGCCTGCACGCGTGATCAGCCCGATGGTTTTGACGCTTCGCGCACGCAAGGCACGCGCGGCGGTTCCCGCCATCTGCGACACCTGCGCCGCCTTGTAGTTATCGCGTTCGCCGACGCCGACGAGCAGCAGACGCTTCGCCTTCAAGCCTTCGCTCGCGTCGCCGAGATGCACATAAACCGTCTCGCCTTCTTTGCCCTTGAGTTCTTCCGACTCGATCACGGATTTGATCAGGCCGCCCGTCGCCACGTCCAACTCCTGCAAGAACCCTTCGTGCGCCTGTTCGTCTTTGAAAACTGCCACGGCGAGAGCCTGCACGTCCGCATCGCCTACACGCCCGGTGCTTACTTGAATATCCATATAAACTTTTATCTCCTGATTAACGATTGCGCTCTTTCAGCGCGGCGCGCGTCTCGCGGTCAACCGTGCGACGCATCTCCGTCTCGCGCTTGTCATAAAGTTTCTTGCCGCGCGCCACGCCGATTTCAAACTTGATCCGCCCTTTTTTGAGATAGACCTTCGTGACAACGAGCGTCATGCCTTTGACCGTCGCCTCTTGCTCCAGTTTATCTATCTCACGTCTATGTAACAAAAGTTTCCGCGTGCGAGTGGCTTCGTGATTATCGCGGTTACCGTAAGCATACGGCGAAATATGTGCATTAAACAACCAGACTTCGCCGTCGCGCACGGCCACGTAAGATTCCTTCAACTGAATCTGCCCGTGACGCACGCTCTTGACTTCCGTGCCCTGAAAGACGACCCCCGCTTCGTACGTGTTCAGAATATGATATTCATGAAACGCCGCGCGGTTCGTCAACAACACTTTTACTCCGTCTGCTTCCGCCATCTTCCTAACTTTCTCAAGCCCCTCACGCCGCCCAACACGCGTCTACAGTTTTATTTCACAGACCCATCCCCGAAAACTCACCCCGCAGAGGCCGCGCCATCAATTCTTCGGCAGCCGCGCCGGCGCTCTTGCCTTCGTAGAGCACCGCATGCACCTGCTCCGTGATCGGCATCTCAATGCCCGTGTTGTCGGCCAACAATTTCACCGCGCGCGTCGTCCGCACGCCCTCGGCCACTTCGCGCATCCCGCTCAAAATCTCTTCGAGCGCGCGCCCGCGCCCCAACGCCTGCCCGACATAACGATTGCGCGACAACCCGCCCGTACACGTCAAGACCAGATCGCCAAGCCCCGCGAGTCCCGCCAGCGTCTCCACGCGCCCGCCCTCGGCCAACGCCAGACGCGTGATCTCGGCCAAGCCCCGCGTGATCAAAGCCGCGATGCTGTTCGTCCCCAAGCCCAGACCTGCGACCATCCCGGACGCCAGCGCGATCACGTTCTTCACCGCGCCGCCGAGTTCCGTCCCCACGAGATCGCCGTTCGTATAGACGCGAAAATTCTCATGACTCATCGCCGCCTGCACAGCCAGCGTCGCACGCGCATCGTAACCTGCGGCGACCACGGCGGTCGGCTGTCTCGCCGCCACCTCCTGCGCAAACGAAGGCCCCGACAGGCAGACGAAGCGCACCGTCAATTCTCTCCCCAACACCTCTTCCGCAACTTCCGAGATGCGCTGTCCCGACTCGATCTCGATGCCCTTCGTCGCGCTCACGAGCACCACTTCGGGGCGCAAGTGCCGCGCCACACGCACGAGCAATTCGCGCGTCGCATGCGAAGGCGCAGCCAGAATCACGATCCCCGCATCCTCTACCGCCTCGCCCAACTCGCCCGTCGCCCGCACATCGCCTTCAAACTCGTGCCCCGCCAAATAAACTTCGTTCACGCGCCGCTTGTTGACGCCAGCGACGACCTCCGCGTTACGCGACCACAAACTCACCGCATGCCCCGCGCGCCCGGCGACCAGACCCAACGCCGTGCCCCAACCGCCCGCACCGATGATCGCGATTCGAGACATAAAAACTAAGGGATGAGGGCGAAGGGATGAGGGATGAACAAGAAAAGGCATTCAAGCAGTGAGTGCTTCTTCTGATTCATCCCTCATTCCTCATCCTTCATCCTTTCCATTTGTTCTCCGTGCCGCTCAGCAGCCTGCCGATGTTGGCGCGGTGCATGAAGATGATGAGCGCGCCGCCGATGATGGCGACCGCCATGATCGGCGTAAACGCGCCGCTAACGTTTGAGTTGCCCCTGTCGCTCAAGAGCCAGACGAACAGTGGGAGCGTCGCCGTCGCCAACATCGAACCGAGCGAGACGTAGCGCGTCGCCCACACGACGGCGATGAAAACGAGAGCCGCTAGCGCGACCGCGGCGGGCGTCAAACTCAAAAAAACTCCAAGCCCCGTGGCGACTCCCTTGCCGCCGCGAAATTTCAACCAGACCGGAAAGACATGCCCGACGACGACGGCTATCGAAGCGGCGGCCACCCACGGGTTGACGCCGAAGTCCGGCGTGAGCAGCCAGCGCGCTGTGAGCGCGACGAGCGCGCCTTTCGCGACATCGAGCGCGAGCGTCAAGACGCCTGCGCCGCGTCCCGCGCGCCTTGTTACGTTCGTCGCTCCTGTCCCACCCGAACCCGTCTCGCGCACATCGCCGCCGCCACGCGCACGCACGATCAAGTATCCGAACGGGATCGAACCGACGAGGTACGCGGCGACAATGAACAGCGCAGGCAGCAACTCGGCATCACCCCGCGAGAGCGCAAATTTTAAGCGACGAGCGAACGGCGACTATAACAACCAGCCGGAAGCGGCGGCAAGCGTGCGGGCGTGAGGCGCCGCTCGACGTTTGAGAATCTATTTCAGATGAGGCGGCGGATGCAAGTTCAAATAAGGCGGCGACGCAAGAGATCGAGCGCGGCTTGCGAGGCGCGCCAGCGTATGAGTTGGCGGTCGCCGGGCAACAGTAGTTTGCGATGCTCCGTGTGCGCGTCGTCGGAGAGCGCGATATAGACGAGGCCGACGGGTTTGTCTTCCGTGCCGCCGCCCGGCCCCGCGATCCCCGTGACGCTCAGCCCGAAATCCGTGCCCGCCCGCTCGCGCACGCCCTCCGCCATCGCTTCCGCGACCGGCGCGCTCACCGCGCCATACTCCGCGATCAAATCCGACGGCACGCCGAGCAGCCGCACCTTCGCGTCGTTTGAATAACTCACGACGCCTTCCATGAAATAGTTTGACGAGCCGGGAACCTGCGTCAGACGCTCCGCGATGAGGCCGCCCGTGCAGCTTTCGGCGACGGCGAGCGTGAAGCCGCTGACGGCAAGGCGCAGGCCGATGATCTCTTCCATCTGTTCGCCGCGAAAGGCGAAGATCGCGTCGCCGAGTCGTTCCTCGATCTGCCCTGCCAGCCCGTCGAGCAGCAGTTCCGCTTCCTTCTCCGAGCGCCCTTGCGCCGTCAGGTGGATTTCGATTTCGCTGCGGTTGAAGAGGATCGTCGTCTGCGGATTTTTATACTGCGTATAGACCGGCGCGATGCGCTCGTCAACCGCCGACTCGCCCAAGCCCGACACGCGCAACACGCGACGCGCGACGCGCACGTCTCCCGCCTTCTCCACGAGCTTCGCGTTGATGTACGTCTCATACATCGGGCGCATCTCGCGCGGCGGGCCGGGCAGAAGCACGACCGAGCGGCCTTCGTGTTCGAGATACATGCCGGGAGCCGAGCCGTGCGGATTATCGAGCACCTCCGCGCCTTCGATGATCATCGCCTGCCGCGTGTTGATCTCCGGCATCGTGCGCCCCCACCGCATAAACTTCGCGCGCAGTTCGTCCAGAATCGTTTCATTCAAAACGAGCCGACGCCCCATCGCGCGCGCGGCGATCTTGCGCGTGATGTCGTCTTCGGTCGGCCCCAAGCCGCCCGTCGCGATGACGACGCGCGAACGGCGCAGCGCGTCCTTGATCGTCTCTTCGAGGCGCGCGTCGTCGTCGCCGACGATGGTTTTGAGTTTCACTTCGATGCCGATGGCGTTCAGTTTCTCCGTCAGCCATAGACTATTCGTGTCCGAGCGATCCGGCGTCAGCAACTCCGAGCCGATGGCGATGATTTCAGCGGTGAGCATTGTGGCAATGATTAGATAGAAAGGCTGCGGGTGTCAATACGGATCGCACAAAAGTTGGGTCTTGGTTTCAGCTTAACTCTCATCCCGGCTACTCGTCCGCGCCGAGGCGAGAAGGGACGAGCCGCATCCCGCTCGTGGAAGCGGCGTCGTCGCGGTCTCCCTGTTCGTGATACTCGGCGTCTTGATTGACGCACCACACGTCGTAGAGACGCGCGCCCGCGAGGATGTTCTCCGCGCAGAGCATGGCCGTCATCATCGCGTGATCCTGATTGTTGTACTTGTGCATCCCGTTTCGCCCGACGAGATGAAGCGTCGGGAAATGCGCTTCCAACTCGGCGCGGAGCACTTCGACGTGTTCGGCGTAAGCGTCGTCATAGACCGGATAGGCTTTCGCTTGCCGGACGACGCAGCCGTCCAGCACATCCGTCGCTTCGGCCAGCCCGATTTGGACGAGTTCGGAGGTGGCGAGTTCGACGAGCCTTTCGTCCGAAGCAGACCACAGCCCGTCGCCTTCAAAGCAGAAATACTCAAGGCCGTAGCAGTTGAGATCGGGAGACGGAACCATCTCGGGCGACCACGATTTGAAGTTCTGAATTCTGCCCACGCGCACGCCGGGGTCGTGTATGTAAATCCAGTTGTCTTGAAAGATGCCACGGTCTTTCACGATGAGCGACACGGTCAGAAAATCTCTGTACTTGAGCGAGCGCGCCGCGTTCAATACGCGCTCCGGCAACGCGGGCGAAAGCGACTGAGCAAGCTGGCGAAGTGGCGCAGACGAGATCAAGTGCTGCGCTTGAATCGTGTGCGCCTTGCCGTCGCCATCCTGCGCCTCAATCGTCCAGAGGCCGTCGGCCTTGTTCCATACGCAGCGCGTTACGCGTCGCCCCGGAAGAATTTCGCCGCCCATCGACGCGACTTTCTCCGCGCACGCCGCCCACAACATGCCGGGGCCGCGTCGCGGGTAGCGAAAGGTGTTGACGAGCGTTTTGATGTGGTGCTTGTTCGGGCGCGAGGCTTTCTGCGGCAAGAGACTGTTGACGATGGCCGAGACGAGCGACAAATCTTTAATGCGCTGCGCCGCCCAATCCGCCGAGATGTCGCGGCAACTCATGCCCCAGACTTTTTCCGTGTAGGTCTTGAAGAAAATCTTAAAGAGTCGCCGCCCGAATTTATTCGTCACCCAATCCTCAAAACTCTTCGGGTCGGGGATGGGGAACAGGCGCGCGCGCACGTAGGAAGCCATGCAGAGGATGGATTCGACGAAGCCGAGTTTGAATAGAGCTTCGAGCGCGCGCAGAGGGTAGGAGAAGAACTTGCCGCGATAGAAGATGCGCGAGAGGCGCGGGCGTTCCAGCATGTCTGCGGGCAGGAGTTCAGTCCAGAGGTCTTCCACTTCTTGCGATTTGGAGAAGAAGCGATGCCCGCCGATGTCGAAATGAAAGCCCTTGTAGTTGACGGTGCGCGAAATTCCGCCGACGTATTCCGGGTCGGCCTCGCAGACCGTGACCTTGATCCGCCCCCCGGACTTCTTCAACAGAGTGTAGGCCGCCGTCAAACCCGCCGGGCCTGCCCCGATGATCGCCACAGATTTTTGCAAACTCTCGCTATCGGCCAACTTGATAATCTCCTAAATCCCTCGCGTGCGCCCGACGCGCGCGGCGCGCAAAGACCGACAGCAGGATAATCAATAACAGCGTGCAGAGCGAAATCAACGCGCCGATGCGTGCGGCGGGCGCGCGGTATCGCATCTCGATGCGATGCTGCCCCGCCGGAACCGCGACGCCGCGCAGCAGAAAATTCGTGAGATAGATCGGCTGCGCGACGCCGTCCACCGTCGCTTCCCAACCGGGATAGAAAATTTCGCTGATGACGGCGACGGTCGCAGTCTTCGCGTTCGTCTCCAAAGTCAGCCGGGTCGGTCGATATTGAACGAGACGGATCGTGCTCTCCGGCGCGAGTGTGCCGCCGGGGAGACGCGGCAACTCGTCCGCGCTCACTTCGAGCAGAGCCGTCCGGCGCGGTTCAAACTTTCGCGCGCTGCCATCGTTACTATCGCCGTCGCCGCCGCTCTCGCCACGGACGCGGCGCAACGCTTCCTCGCCGTCAACCGCTTCGGCTTCCGCCACGAGCCACGCGCGCGGCAAAGCCCGAAGGTTTCGCACCACGAGTACGCCGTCCTGCTCGAACGCCGTCTCCCAACGCGCAGGAGATAGGTCGTACGGCGTTCGGG
>DASYMM010000455.1:0-13799 GCA_036009085.1 Pyrinomonadaceae bacterium
CACAACTTCAACTTTCAGGCTTCCTACACTTTCAGCAAGTCGCTCGATACGACTTCCGAGGCGACGGCGGTGGGCGCGGGCGACACGAACCAGACCGGGAATAACGCGCGGGCGGCGCGTGGTTTTTCTCGCTTCCACACCCCGCACCGCTTCACCTTCTACGGAACTTACCGCACGCCCTGGTTCAGCAACGAACGCGGCTTCCTCGGACAGACGCTCGGCGGCTGGCAGATTTCCACCGTCGTGAAACTGGCGAAGGGCACGCCGTTCACAGTCATCAACGGCACCGGCCTCGACCTCAACTTCGACTCTTTCAGCGAGGTGCGACCCATCCTCCTCGACCCGTCCTATCTCGGCATTCATGCCACCAACCCGATCAACTCACCCGTGTTGTTGCCGCGTGAGGCTTTCCGTGCGCCGACGACCGCAGACTTCAACACGCCGACGCTCGGTCGGAACACCTTCTTTGCCGACGGCGTGCAGAACGTGGATGTCGGGATCGCCAAGAACTTCCCGTTGCCCTGGGAGAGTCATAAGTTGACGTTGAGGGCTGATCTCTTCAACGCCTTCAACCACGTGCAATACGGTTTCCCCGTAAGCGACCTGACGAGCGCGAACTTCGGTCGCATCACGGGCGCCGCCACGCAATACGCCCCGCGCACCATCCAGATTTCCATGCGCTACGGGTTCTAAACGCGATGCTCAACCAAACGGGCGGAAGCGCAACACTTCCGCCCCTCTGCTTTGAACGTCTAACTGACACCGGCAACCGACTTCGCTGAAACGCCTGCAACTGTGAAACTGAAACTTCTATCCCGACGAACCGGCACACGCCGCTTGCTCCCGGTCGCGCTTGTGCTCGCGCTCTCGCCCTTCGCCGTCTTCGCGCAGGAAGGCACAGGTAAAACGCCAACGCCGCCCGCGCCTACCAGTCAAACTGTGCCTGCCAGTCCGAACGAAGTGCGCGCGCTGTGGGTGGTGCGCACGACTTTGACCAGCCCGGAGAAGATTCGCGCCATGATCGAGCGCGCCAGCGCGGCGCGCTTCAACACCCTCATCGTGCAGGTGCGCGGGCGCGGCGATGCTTATTACACTTCGCGTTGGGAGCCGCGCACCTCCGCCCTGAAAACGCAGCCCGCCGCCTTCGATCCGCTGGCCTACACTTTGGCCGAAGCGAAACGAGCCAACCTGCGCGTCCACGCGTGGGTCAACACAAACCTGCTCGCCAACCTCGACGATCTGCCCACCGAAGCGCAGCACGTGTATCTGGCGCACCCCGATTGGCTCGCCGTCCCGCGCCCCGTCGCCGCCGAACTCTATCCGCTGTCGCCCGCCGATCCGCGTTATCGCGCCCGCGTCGTCGAATGGTCAAAAGCGAATCGAGGGGAACTGGAAGGCGTCTACACAGGCCCCGCGAATCCGGCTGTGCGCGAGCACATCTACTCGATCTGGATGGATTTGCTCGAACGCTACCCGCAACTCGACGGAATCCATTTCGACTACGTCCGTTTCGCCAGCCCCGACTTCGACTACAGCCGCACCTCGCTCGAACGCTTTCGCGACTGGCTGGAACCGCGCCTCTCTCTCCCGGAGCGACGCCTGCTCGCCGTCGCGCTCAAATCCGATCCGCTCGCTGCCGCCGATGCCTATCAAGAACTGTTCGCGGATTTCCAGCGCGAACAAGTGACCGCGCTCGTCGAACGCATCTATCACGGCGTTAAGAAGCGCAACCCGAACACCATCGTCTCCGCCTCCGTCTTCGCCAACGAAGAGAACGCGCGCACGCGTCGCTTTCAAGACTGGCGACGCTGGCTCGCGCTCGGCGTCTTAGACGTGGTCTGCCCGATGGCCTATTCAACCGAGACGGCGGTGTTTCAAAAACAGATCGAAGTGGCCGCCGCCGCCGCACACGCCGCCGGGCGCCAGGTCTGGGCGGGCATCGGTGCGTATCGCGTGCCCGCCGAATCCGCCGTCGAAAAAATCAACGCCGCCCGCGCGCTGCAAGCCGACGGCATCATCCTCTTCTCATACGATTTCACAGTTGTCCCGCACCAGACGCTGAATCCGGCGGGCGATTACCTCGAACGCGTGCGCCGCGCGGCCTTCGATGCGCCGTCCGCCCCGCCGCCGCCGCAAAGTGTGATACAAGGTAAGCAGCCATGAACAACCGTCATGCACAACCATGTGCAGCCATGAAAGGGACTCGACTGACAAGGGGATGCTACTGCGCGGCGTGGCGCGCGGTGATCTCGCCCAACCGCGCGCATCGGGCGGGCGCACGCGGTCGCCGCCGGGTCGGACTTGAGCGAGTTGTGCTGGTTGTGACAAAATAGCCCGCAAGTTATTCCAGCATGCACTGTGTTCCAACTTGTAATTTGTTCCAGCGCGCAAATTGTTCCACCGTCGCCGGGTTGATTCCAGCCTTACTTGAAAATATTTACGTCGCGAGCGCGGGGGCTTTTGTCTCCGCCGCTCATCCGAGTCCAAATTTTGTTACGTGTCTTCGAGGAAACTTATGATGAACCATCTCCACAAAATCTCCCGCAGCGTTTTGGCCGCCGTGCTTCTATTAGCCGCGTGCGCCGGAAGCCTCGGGTATGCTCAAGAGATCACGGCGCGCATCAGCGGCCAGATCACGGACGCCGCCGGGGCTGTCGTGCCCAACTCGGAGGTGACGCTGACCAACAAGAACACCGGCGAGACGCGCAAGGCGCAAACCGACGGCGAAGGTTATTACACGCTCACGCTCATCCAGCCCGGCACCTATGATCTCTCGGTGAAGGTGCAAGGGTTCAAAGAGTACCTGAGCACGGGTCTGGAACTGAGCGTCAACGACCAAAAGACCATCAACGTCGAACTCGAACCCGGAGCCGTCACCGACACGGTCACGGTGACGGGCGAGTCGCCTTTGATTCAAACGACGGCGACCGTGGGCGACGTGGTCGAGAATCGCCGCGTCGTCGAACTCCCGCTCAATAACCGCAACTTCATGCAACTCCTGACGCTCGTTCCCGGCGTCACCAGTTCGGGCGATTCCGAGATCGGCATCGGCCTGACGAACACCGTCAACTTCTCGATCAACGGCACGCGCCGCAACTCGATCAATTTTCTCGTGGACGGCGTGACCAACTCCGATGTCGGCTCGAACATCACGCTGCTCTCCGTGCCGACGGTGGATTCGATTCAGGAGTTTCGCGTTATCACGTCCGTCCCGTCGGCCGAGTTCGGGCGTTCGGGCGGCGGCGTCGTGAATCTCATCACGCGCGGCGGCGGGCGCGACTTCCACGGCACCGTCTATGAATTTTTGCGCAACGACCGGCTCAACGCCAACAACTTCTTCAGCAACGCGCAGGGCGTCTTCGGCCCGAACGATGCGAACGTGACGCTCGGTTTGGCGCAAGCGGGCGACGAGCGCGTGCCGCGCGCCAAGTTGCGCTACAACAACTTCGGCTACCTGCTGAGCGGCCCCGTCTTCATCCCCGGTTTTTACAACACCGAACGCGAGAAGACATTTTTCCTCTTCTCGCAGGAATTCCGACGCATCATCCGCGCACCTGCCACGCCAACCTTCGTCACCGTGCCAAGCCTGCTTGAGCGTGCGGGCAACTTCTCGGAACCGGGCAACCCGCTCGTTATCGATCCGCTGACGGGTCAGCCCTTCCCCGGCAACATCATTCCGACTTCGCGCTTCGACCCCGTCGCGGCCTCTCTGCTCGGTCTTTACCCGCAGCCTAATCTGGGGGCGACCAATACCGCGCGCACTCCCAACCGCTTCTCCGTCATCGCGCCCAACATCCAGAACACGCGGCAGGAGACGATGCGCGTCGATCACAATTTCAGCGCAACCCACCGCCTGACCGGACGCTACACGCGCGACCTGAGCGAGACGCGCGAGGTCGGCGGCCTGTTCTTCAATCTGGCTTTGCCCAATCTGGCGACGACCGACACGGTTGTCCCCGGCGACGTGCTGGCCGTCAGCCTGACCAGCAGCTTCGGCCCGACCATCGTTAACGAAGCCACCTTCACCTTCTCCGGCAACAAAATCAACACCACTCTCGCCGGGCAATACACACGCGGGAACGTCAACATTCCGAACCGCGAACTGTTTCCCGAAAACAACTCGCAGTTGCCGCCGAGCCTGATCATCAGTTCCGCGGGCGTGACCACTTTCGGCGCGGGACAACTCTTCAACGTCAAATACCGTAACTGGAATCCGAAGGACAACGTGACCATCGTTCACGGCGCGCACACGATCAAGTTCGGCGGCGACGTGAGCTTCGAGTCGAAGCTGGAAAACGCATCGAACGCCACGCAGGGAAGTTTCAGTTTCACCGGCCTCCAGACGAGCCGCCCGGCCTCAACCGGCGTCGCGGCCTCGGCTGGCATCCCCTTCGCCGACTTCCTCCTGGGACGCGCCTCGGCCTACAGCGAGCCGCAGCGCGACGTGACCGTTGACCTGCGCTTCGGGCGCACAGAGTTTTACGTGCAGGATACCTGGAAGGCGCGGCCAAACCTCCAATTCGACATCGGCCTCCGCTATTACCGCTTCCGTCAAGCCTACGACCAGAACAACGTGCTGGCGACCTTCCTGCCGCAACTCTACGACCAGAACCGACGCCCGACCTGCGTTACCCCCACGTGCGCCCAGTTCATCACCAGTACGTTCGATCTGACGAACGGCTTCGCTTACGCGGGCATCAATTCGCCTTTCCGCGAGCGCGTGCAACGCTCGGACAAGAACGACTGGGGGCCGCGCTTCGGCTTCGCATGGGACCCGCGCAACAACGGCAAGACGGTGCTGCGCGGCGGCTACGGCATCTATTACGATCAGGCGCTCGTCGGCATCGTCGAACAGAACTCTTTCACGACGCCGCCTTTCAATGCCTCCGACAGCCGGAGCGGCACGCAGGCGAACCCCATCGGCTTCACGAATCCCGCCGGGGGCAGCTCCGCCACCACGCGCGGCAACCTCGGCGCGGTGAACGCCACGACCGACCCCTTCTACACGCCGATCATCCAGCAATGGTCTCTGACCTTGCAGCAGGAGCCGTTCCGCAACGCGCTCTTCGAGATCGGCTATTCGGGGTCGGCCGGAAACCATCTCATCCGCCCGGTTGACATCAACGCGCCGACGCCGCAGGAGATCGTCGCCGCCTCGCAAGGCATCGCCGGCTGCGACCCTGCGCTCGCGGCGGCCAATAATCCGCTCAACTGCATCAATCGGGCGCGCCCCTTTCTCGGCTTCGGCGCGATCACCGACCGGCAGACGACCGCCACCTTCCGTTATCACGGGTTGCTCAGTTCGTTCCGCATGCGCCCGACGCGCGGCCTGACGGCGCAACTCTCCTACACCTTCTCGAAGAACATGACGGACGCCACGAACGACCGCGATGCGATTGACGTGCCGCAGATTCGCACCAACTTCCAACTGGAAAGGGCTGTCTCGCGTCTCGACCGCACGCACGTCTTCGTCGCGAGCTACGTCTATGAAGTCCCGACCTTCACGTCCGGCTTTGCGTCTTCAACCGCCGGTCGCCTTATGTTGAGCGGTTGGGAAATCGCCGGGATCACCACGGCGCAGACGGGGCTGCCACTGAACCGCGTCGTACAGGGCACGGCCACCTTCGCGCGCGGCACGCGCCCCAATGCCGTCAGCGACCCGACGGAGAGCATCCCGGATAATCCGCTCGGCGGCATCCCTTACGCCTTCAACCCGCTCGCCTTCAGGCCGACGGGCGTGGGCGAGATCGGGAGTTCGGGGCGTTCGCCTTTCCGCTTCCCGAACCAGTTCTTTACGGACTTGAACGTGACGAAGAATCTCCGTTTCACGGAACGTTATCGCGTCCAACTGCGTGCGGAGTTCTATAATCTGTTCAATCACACCATCTTCAACGATGTGGCGCAGACGATCCCTGACCGCTTGCCGACCGATGCGGCCTTCAACAGCATCCAGAATTTGGCTGCCATCTCCACGTTCGGGCAGTTCTTCTCGACCCGCGCGCCGCGCGAGATACAATTCGGCTTGAAGTTCTACTTCTAAGCCGTCGTTTGAAAACTAACACCAGTCCCGTCGGGACGATTGCTAATAGCCCGGCACTTGAGTGCCGGGATAAGTTAAAGAATAAAGAGTGAGTCCCGTAGGGACGATTGAATGATGAACAAATTTCAATCGTCCCTACGGGACTCACTCTTTATATTTATGCGTATTTCCCCGGCCATGAATGACCGGGCTATTTTCAATCGTCCCTACGAGACGGTTAGAGCCTTACTTTTCAAACAGCCCAATCGCCGGGCAATCGCTAGCTTCAAACTGCGCTTCTCAATTCTTGGGCTTGCTCATTTTATCTTCCAGATTCTTTCGTTCCCGTTCGCTCAGTTTTCGCGCCGTGGCGAACGCTTGTTGCGCGTCTGCGCGCCTGCCCGCCAGCATGTAGGCTCGACCGAGCAACGCGAAGGCTTGCGGCCACGTCGCATCAAGTTTTACGGCGTGTTCCAGCACGCGCACGGCTTCAACCGCCGCGCCCTGTTTGAGCAAGGCTTGCCCCAGAGTTTCGAGTGCGGGGCGAAAGTTTGGTTCAGCCTCCAACACTTTCTGCAACAGCGCGACGGCTTCGTCCGTGCGGCCTCTCTGAAAATAGACGTTGCCGAGTTGGTAACGCGCCATCTGCATGCCGGGATTCAGCTGCAACTCTTCGGCAAATAGCAAAGCCGCTTCGTCCAGATTGCCACGCTTGAGCAGAGCATAACCGAGCGCGTAATGAGCTTCGGGCAACTTGGGATCAATTGCGATGGCGCGGCGCAACTCCTCGACCGCGCGCTCCGATTCGCCCGCATTGTCGAGCGCCTCGCCAAGCCGCAGACGTGCTTTGGCCGCGCCGCCGTCTGGCTGCAAGCGTATGGAACGTTCCAGATGCGGCACGGCTTTTTTGTATTGTTTGAGACGCAGGTAAGTTTCGCCGAGCGCGGCAAGCGAAGCGGTATCATCAGGGTTGAGCGCGACTGAAATTTCGAGTTCGGCGGCGGCCTCCTCGAATCGCTCGCGCGCGATGAGCGTGAGAGCCAGCAGTTGATGCGCCTGTAGATTTCGCGGTTCGAGTTTGACCGCTTGATTGAGCGCGCCGGCGGCCAACTCGTAGCGCGCCGCGCGAAAATAAGTGACGCCGAGATTGAGATGCGCGGCGGCCATCTGCGGCTTGAGCGCGACCGACTGTTTGAACGCTTCGATGGCTTGCTCCGGTTGGCCGAGGCGGTTATATATGACGCCGAGATTGACAAAGGCTTCGGCACACGCGGGCGCTAATTTCGTCGCCTCTCTGTAATTCGTGAGCGCAACCGGCCAGTCGCCACGCGTCTCGGCGTCCACGGCGATTTTGAGTTGCGCTTCGGCACGGATGCAAGCTTGCGGCGTCTGTGCCGTGACGACGGGCGGGATAAAACCGAGCGACCACAAGCACAGGGCGACGCAACGCTTGAGACCGCGCGAACCGCACGTTTTCACACGCAGATTTATTTTGAGGCGACTCATCAAGGATTGTGCAACCATCTCTCGGAGCAAACGGCGCGGGAGAAAATGTTCGACAGAAGAAATATTACTTTAGAGTGCGCGGCAACACTATCTTCCGTCTTCCTTTGCGCCTTTTGCTTTAACTTCGCGCCTTTGCGAGACTGATTTGCACGCGAAGGCGCAAAGAAAGACACAAAGCGGGCTTGATGCGCGCTGATAGTTATGACTGATTCAAACTCAACACATCCGCCCATGCTCTTACGCGGCGCGCGGCTCGTGCTCCCGGACGGCTTAACCGGGGAGCAGAACTTGCTGGTCGAGCGCGGGCGCATCGCGCGCATTATTTCTGTGAGCGAAGACGCGCCGCAGGCGGAGAGTCTAGACCTCGAAGGGTTCACCATCTATCCCGGCTTCATTGACGTGCATATCCACGGCGCGGTCGGCGTGGATACGATGGAGGCGACGACCGTTGATCTCTCACGCGTCGCCGCGTTCCTTGCGCGCTCCGGCGTGACGGCATGGCTGCCGACGCTCGTGCCCGCGCCCTCCGAAGATTACGCGCGCGCCGCCGACTCAATCGAACAATTGATCGCCGGACAGGACGCGAGCGAGACGCCCGCCGCCGCACGCGCGCTCGGCCTCCACTACGAAGGCCCTTTCATCAACAGCGCACAATGCGGCGCGCTCCGCCCGCCCTACTTTCGCACTTACACGAAGCCGGAAGACTTGAGCGATCTGCCCGTCGTTCATCTGGCGCAAGCGATTCGGATGATCACGGTCGCGCCGGAGATCGAAGGCGGCGTCGAGTTGGTACGCGAGCTAAAGGCGCGCGGCTGGATCGTCTCCATCGGGCACACGCGCGCGTCTGTCTCGTCGCTCGAAGAAGCGGCGGCGGCGGGCGCGCGGCACATGACGCATTTCTTCAACGCGATGTCGCCGCTCAATCATCGCGCGCCCGGCCCCGTCGGTTGGGGACTCATGCGCGACGACGTGACCTGCGACATCATCGCAGACGGCCAACACGTCGCGCCGCTCATGCTGCAACTCGCGCTGCGCTGCAAGACCGCGCGGCGGCTCATGCTCATCAGCGACGCGGTCGCGCCCACGGGACAGGGCGACGGGGAGTTTCGCATCTGGAGCGAGAAGATCACGGTCGCGGGCGGGCGCACACAGAACGAGCGCGGCAGCATCGCCGGTTCGGTCATCACGATGCACGACGCGGTGCGGCAGATGCTCGCGCTCGGCGTCGCCCCGCACGAAGTGTCGCACATGACCTCGGCCAACCCCGCGCGGCTGCTCGGCCTCTCGGAGACTTACGGCACAATCGAAGAAGGGAAGCGCGCAGACCTCACCGCGCTCGACGAGACGGGACGCGTGCGGCTGACTTTAATCGGCGGGCGCGTGGCGTTTGAGCAGACGCAACAATGATTTCTCTAAGCTCCTTAATGTCTTCGTGTCTTGGTGGTGAGTAGTCTTAAAAAGTATTCACCACGAAGACACCAAGACACTAAGGAGCTTAGAGAGTTTCGTTCAGTTGTAGGCCGATATAAAACTCTAGCGCACATGGCTCAGGCGCGTTTTGCGCGAAAACCCCATGCCCAGAAAGCGGATGCGATGAGCGTGGGCAAGACGACGAGCGTTTGGAGTAGAAACGCGATGATGTCGTTGCCGCGTTGTCCTGTGTAGTCGAGTCCGTTGACGCCGATGAAGGAGGCGACGAGCGTGACGAGCCAGTTGGCGTAAGCGGGCACGCCCACGCCGAACGCCAGCCGCCGCAACCCGCGCGCGCCGTAATGTAAAAACTCAAAACTCCACGCCACGGCCAGCAGCCACAACCCTCCGAGCAGCGCGTTGAGGTGCGCGATCAAAGCCACGCGCGGCATCCCCACCACCACCTTGCCCGTCAGAGCCGCCGCCGACCAGATGCCCGTCAACATCCCGATGAAGAACAACACAGCCCCCGCCGCCGCCAACTTTTTACGCAGTGAATTCTCCATCATATTTTTAAAGTGACGAGTGACGAGTGACAAGTGACGAGCAGGAACAGGTTAAAAGCTAAAAGCGTTGCCCCGTTTATGACTTTCGCCTGCGGAACGAGCGACGACATCAAAGACAAGTTTTAAGACAAGATTTCTGTTTTAACTCGTCACTCGTCACTCGTCACTCGTCACTGCTCCATAGATTCCTGCGCGCCGGTAGGACTCGTCGAGGAGTTCTACGGGATGGCAGGCGTGTAGGATCAGACCGGCGAGGTGTGCGCCCGCGGCGATTTGCATGTGGCAGCCGGGATTCCCGGTCGCCACGAGCGAGGCTTGCGAGTCCTGCACGTGTTGCAGTTTCTCACGCAGCACGCGCGCGGACAATTCCGCTTCGAGCAGATTATAGACGCCCGCGCCGCCGCAACAAGTTTCGCTCTCCGTGAGCGGCGCAAAACGTAGCGCGGGGATTGACTGCAACATTCGCAGCGACGCTTCGCCCGCGCCTTGGCCGTGGATGAGATGGCACGAAGCATCATAGGTCGTGAGCGGGGTGTCGAGCGGCGCGCCGCGCTTCGTGCCTGTCAGTTCCAACTCCTGCCCGACATCGCGCACGCGTTCGCTGAAAGCCCGCGCGCGTGCGGCGTACTCCGCGTCGCCCGCGAGCAGGTGCCCGTAAGAGGCGAGCATCGCGCCGCAGCCGCCCGCGTTGGTGATGATGTGCGCGCCGCGCGCATCCGCGAAAGCTTCGATGTTGCGGCGTGCGAGCGTGCGCGCGCCTTCGAGGTCGCCCGCGTGCGCGTGGAGCGCGCCGCAACAGACTTGCGCAGGCGGCGCGCTCGTCTCGCAGTTGTTCGCCGCGAGCACGCGCGCCGTCGCACCGTTCACACGCGCGAACAGCCCATCCGTGACGCAGCCCTTGAAAATAAGCGCGCGCGTTTTCGCCGCGAGCGGTTCGTCGTTCGTTGCTTCACTCGCCGGCGGGTGGCTGCTCTCTGTCTCTGTTTCAAACTTGTACGGAGTTGAACTTTGCAACAACGCGAGGGCGAATTCGAGTCGCGCGGAGACGAGGCGCGGAAGCCCTGTGCGGAGCAACAGGCGGACGACACCCGCATCGCGCAGCACGCGCGAGAACGCGAACGCCAAGCGCAGGCGCGACGGGTGGAGCCAGACGTGACGAAGCGCGAAATGAAGCAGGCGATTTGAAAAGCCGCGCTGGCGCGCGCCCGCTTGCTCTGTGATGTCTGCACGCGCGGCTTCCAAAAGTTGCCCGTACTCGACGCCCGCCGGGCACGCGCTCTCGCACGCGCGACAACCGAGGCAGCGATTGATGTGTCGCGCAAACGAAGAGGACGACGCGCTCAGGCGTTGCTCTTCGACGGCGCGCATCAGGTAGATACGACCGCGCGGGCTGTCGTTCTCGTCGCCCGTGTGCACGTAGGTCGGGCACGCTTCGAGGCACAGGCCGCAGTGAATACATGCCAGCAGCTTGTTTTCTTCGGCGGCGAGCGCGCCCGCCAGTCGGGTTGAAGTTTGAGCAGTCATCTAGATCGCGCTTGGTGCTTTGTCAGACGCGGATAGTTTAGCGCAAGCTGAGCCCGCAAAATAAACAAAGGCGTTTACACGGAGAAGCCGGGACAGAACAAACCGTGCGGATCGAGTTGCTGCCTCACGCGCCGTATCAGCGACCCGGTTGTTTCATCACAACTCCGCGTCATAACTTCTCGCCTGATCCCCTCGGGCGCGGATTCAATAACGAACGACCCGCCCTCTTCTTCGACCCTATCGCGCATCTCTTTCAACGTTGCTGCTTCGCTCTGCTCGTTACCTTCCACGCTTTGCATCACGCGCAAACGCCCGTCGCCGAGTCCGGCGTGCCATGAAAATACGCTGTGGCAGTGTTCGCTTGGCAGGAGCGGGTTGAAGATGTGCGGCAGGTCGGACGGTTTGAACTGCGCGCGCCAGCGTAGCTCGTGAGCGACGCGCAGGGGCGCGGCGGCGAGCGCGCGCCACAACGCCGCATCGTCTGAAATAAACTCAACCGATATGCCGGCGGCGTCTTGAGCGAACAACGCGCGCGCACGCTCAAGTTGCGAAGAGACCGCGGCCTCCGCGCCCGCGAAGCGGATGAGAGAGACGTACTGCACGGCGTCCTGCACGGTCTCTTCCGTCAGGCCAAGCTGCGCGGCGAAGCGTGTCGAGAGTAGTTCCACGGCGACGGGCAAAAACCCGGAGGCGAGTAGTTCGCGCGCGCGTGTGTAGAGCGCGTACTGATCGTGCGCGCGTGCGACGAGAGTTGCTTCGCAGGCGGGGCGCGGGCGCAGCTTGAAGGTCAACTCAGTGATCAAGCCGAGCGTGCCGTGGCTGCCCGTGAAAAGTTTGCAGAGGTCGTAGCCCGCGACGTTTTTCACGACGCGCCCGCCCGCCTTGATCATGCGCCCGTCGGCCAAGAGCACGCGCATGCCGAGCACAAAGGCGCGCGGCGCACCGTAAGCAAACGCATGCGCGCCGCCGAGTCCGGTGGCGGCCACGCCGCCGAGCGTGGCGCGTTCGTCGTCGGGCGGGTCGAGCGGCAGCCATTGACGGCTCTGCGCGAGTTGACGATTGAAGGCAGCGAGCGTGAGTCCCGCTTCGGCGGTCGCCACGAGGTCTGCCGGTTCGTGCTCGACGAGGCGCGTCATGCGTCGCGTCGTGATGTTGAGACGAAGCGGGCATGAGCCTCTGCCGTGAGCGAGCCGGAGAGCCGCGCCCGTGGGGACGACCGGCCAAGCGTTCGCCGCCGCCAGACGCATGACCGCGCACGCCTCCGCTTCATTCGCGGGCGCGACCACGAGCGACTCGCCTTCGACGGAGACGTACGCGTCGCCCACACAATCTGCGAGAGCGCGCCGCGCGGCGTCGCCGTCGAGTGCGAGCGAAGTTGAGCGCGAAGGCTTTTGCGTTAAGTTAATATTTAACTCTGCTGCTGGCGCGAGGCGTCGCTGCGGCTCTTCGTCAAAACTACTTATTTGTGTTGATTGCGCCGCGACGGAAGTTGCTTGCGTTGCAGCGGGAGTTGATTGTGTTGCGGCGACGGCGCGCGCTTCGCCGCAACCGCGCGGCGCGGGGATGATCTTGCCGGGATTGCAGAGCATTGACGGATCGAAAGCGGCGCGCACTTGCAGCATCGCCGCGAGATCGTCCGGCGAAAAGATGAGCGGGAGATACGCGCTCTTGTCCAGCCCGACGCCGTGCTCGCCCGTGATCGTGCCGCCTGCGCGCACGCACACTTCCATGATCTCGCGTCCGGCGGCCTCGACGCGCAAGAGTTCATCTTTGTCGCGCCGGTCGAAGCTGATGAACGGGTGCAGGTTGCCGTCGCCCGCGTGAAAGACGTTGGCGAGCCGCAGGCGATACTTCGCAGCGATGCGATACGTGGCCGCGAGCACTTCGGGCAGGCGCGAACGCGGCACGACCGCATCCTGAATCATCATGTCCGGCGCAAGCCTGCCCATCGCCCCGAAGGCTCCTTTGCGCGCCGCCCACAATTTTTTGCGCTCGTGCTCATCAGCCGCGTGTCGCACGTTTCGCGCGCCGTGCTCGCGGCAGAGCGTTTCGACGCTCGCGGCTTCCGCGTCGAGTCCGGCTTGGAGTCCGTCCAGTTCGATGAGCAGCGCGGCCTGCGCGTCGAGCGGCAGACCCGCCGCGAAGACGCTCGCTTCGACCGCGCGGATGGTCGCCCCGTCAACCATCTCAAGCGCGGCGGGCAGGAGTCCTGCGGCGATGATGGCGGAGACGGCGCGGCTCGCCGCATCAACGTCCGTGAAGTCAGCGAGCATCGTCCGCACGGCAGCGGGCAAGGGCAGGAGTTTAACGGTCGCCTCCGTCGCGATGCCGAACGTTCCCTCCGAGCCAATGAAGACCCCGAGCAGATCATAATCGGGCTGACCATAACGGGAAGCCTGAGGCGCGCCGCCCACGCTGCCGAGTTCGATGATCTTCCCGTCAGACAAGACGACGCGTGCGCCGACGACGTGATCGGTCGTCGTGCCGTACTTCAGACAGTGTATGCCGCCCGCGTTCTCCGCGATGTTGCCGCCGATGGTGCACGCCGCGCCGCTCGAAGGATCGGGCACGTAATACAAATTGTGCGCGGCGACAGCGCGCGACAACTTAGCGTTGACCATCCCCGTCTCGACGACGGCGAGGCGATTGTCCACGTCAACTTTCAACAGGCGACGCATCCGCGCGAGTTCGATCACGACGCCGCGATCAAGGGCGAGCGCGCCGCCCGACAATCCAGTCCCCGCGCCGCGCGGTGCGAAGGAGACACGCGCCCG
>DASYMM010000456.1:0-5117 GCA_036009085.1 Pyrinomonadaceae bacterium
TGATAATCGAGATCGTCCATGTAGGACGAAGGCACTTTGTCGGGCGTGCGTCGTCCGATGTACTTACTGATGCCGCCGCGAAGTTCCTGCGCGTCGCAATCGAAATAGAGACTTTCGTAACCGTTCGGGGCAGATGCGCCGAGCATCGTGGAGAGCGCGATGTTGGTCATCGTCGGGAACGGCGAGAGCAAGCCCGCAGGCTCGCGGAAGCGCGCGAACAGACCGCGCGACTTCGCCGCTTTGAGCACTTCAAAAGGCACGCCGTCGAGACACAACAGCAGGCGGCGCGGACGCGTCTCCCCTGCCCCGCCTGTCGAATACTTTTGCACCGCTTCACCTATCCCTGTCCGTTTGTCAGTCATCGGTTGTCCGTTGCCCGTCGTCCGTAGCCGTTTGGCGGTTGCTCCATCCCGTGTGTGTTTGGTAGTTGGTGACACGGACACAAAACAACCGGCAACCGACCACGGACAACGAACACCTTTAGTTATCTTCCTGTGGCTTGGGGGCGACTTTGCGATACGGCTCGCGCAGGCCGCGCCGCGCTTCCTCAAGCGAGTCGTAGACGTTCGGGCGCGCGAGCACGACTTTGTACTCGGCGAGCGCGGCCTCGCGTTTGCCCGCGAGGTCGAGCGATTGCGCGGCACGCAGGCGTGCGAGCGTCGCGAAGTTCGCTTCCGCGTTCGGGGCTGACGCCGCCGCCAAAAACTCTTTCGCCGCGCGCTCCGTCTGCCCCGCGACGAAGAGAGCTTCGCCGTACTGGAAATGTATGAGATCGAGTTGGCGCGCTGCCGCATCGCGCGTCGCCTTGTCGCGCAGGAGGGCGTCGAAGAGGGCGAAGGCTTCGCGCTCGGTCGCCGTCGCGGCTGGCGCGCCGTTCTTCTCGCGCTCCGTCGCCGCCTGCGAGACGAGCGCGTCCGCGTATTCCAACTTGAACAGGTAATTCTTCGGATACTTCGCGGCGAGTTCGCGCGCGAGCGCGGCGGCTTCCGCGTAACGCTTCTCGCGTTTGTAGAGCGGGATGAGCATGACGCGCGCATCGTCGCGCGCCCACTGGCCTTCGCGCATCACGCGTTCGAGCGTCGCGATGCCGCGCTTCTTCGAGCCGCGCGTGCCGGTCATCCCGGCGAGGATTTTGTAAGGCAGCGCGAGGCCGCCGACGATGTAATCCTGCATGCCGATGGTCAACTCCGCGTCGTGATAGTTCGGGTCGAGTTTGATCGCCTCTCGATGTTTGTCCACCGCGTCCGACCCGTTGCGCAGAGCCGAGACGAAACTGCGTTCGACCGCGCCTGCGAACGCGGCCTTTAAGCCCTGCGTTGCGCCGAGAAAATAGAGGGCTTCCGTATCCTTCGGGTTCTTCTTCAGACGCGCTTCGGCCAACTGTCTCGCCGTGCGCGTCCACTCTTTGAACTGCGCGACGATCTTCGGGTCAACCTTGTCTTCCGTCTTCGCGTAAAAAGATTCGTTGTTGTACAAACCCGACTGCAAACGCCGCGACGCGTTCAAAGTCTCAAGCCACAAACTCGCCGCGAGGAACTGCGACCCCGCCGGATGATCGGGATAGAGGCGCGCGAGTTCTTTGAAGCGCGCCCGCGCCGTCTCGTAATCGAGATTGTAGAGAGCCTCGAAGCCTTCCGTGCGCGCACGGTCAAACCGCGCGCGATCAACTTCGACGCCCGGCGTTGTTGTCGCCGCTGTCGTCTTGTTCGTCGCACCGGGCTGCAACTTCGCCGTCGCCGCGCTTTGCGCGTGGGCGAGGCTATAAGAGGCCAGCAAAATTATGAGCAGCAGCACCGTGACATGAAGCACAAACAGCACCGCAGGCAAACGCCGTTTCATCGCAACTTCTCCGTTCATCTTCAAACTCTCTCCCGCGTCGCACGCCACGCGACGCCGACTTTCCAGACCGTCAACAAATTGATCCCGAATCCCGTCGCAGACCACACCGCGCGCGTCAGTCTCTCATTCCACGCCAGCGCGTGCGCGCCGAGGAAGACCGACGAGGCGAAAAATATTCCCGGCATCATCAAAGTGAATCCGAGCGAATCCAGGAGCGACGCCCACCCGCGCGAACCGAAACCCGCGTAACCTAACTCCGGCGTCAAGACCGGCTCGGCGGCGGCGGGCGCACGCGTCGCCGCGTTCAGACACATGATGCCCGCCACATTTAACGCCGACGCGCCGAACATGAGGCGCACCCAAAAGGCCCGACTTTGCTTTCGCATTCGACTCACAAGCTATGCTCCTCATATCTTTCGCGCACGCCCGCGCCTGCGAATACGGCGCGCCCTGCCCTTGCCCAAAGCCTTGCGCGCGACGCCGGACTTATGAACCGCTGCACGATTCATTCGCGGCGCATAACAAGGCCGCGGTGAAGAGCGCGGCACCGATCCCGACGCCGACGACGAGGGCAGTTTTAAGCGTGCTCGTCAGGCGGTAGCTTTTGACCTTTCGGACTTGCGGATAATCAAGCGTCGTCCGCGCGCCCGTCTTCGTGTCCACGACGACGAAGCGCGTTTCGTCCGACTCGCCGATAAAGCCTTCGACCTTCGTTTCGTCTCGCAGCCTGATCTCGACGCGCGCCTTCGGGCCGGTGCCGATTCTGGCGATCTGCCCTCTCACCTTGTTGACGTGTTTCGTCTCGTCCTCCTGCGTCCTGCCGTTGACGGAAGGCGCGGCGAGGAACAGATTCAACACAAGGCTCGCGAGCGCGAGCGTGAACAATCTCTTAGACATTCTTTTCTCCGAATTCGATTTTATTTAACTGCTATAACTCTCCAGATACTTCACGCCCGCGCCCGTGTTGAAGAGCACGACGCGCTCGTCCGGTTCGACTTCGCCTGCGGCCAGCATCTTTTTCAGGGCGGGCAGGCACGCCGCGCCCTCCGGCGCACAAAACAATCCTTCCGCCGCGCCGATCTCACGCGTCGCCGCGATCAACTCCGTGTCCGTCACGCTGATGGCCGTACCATTCGAGGCACGGAGCGCGTCGAGGATCAAGAAGTCGCCGATGGCCTTCGGCACGCGCAAGCCGGAAGCGGTCGTCGCGGCGTCCGGGAATTCGTCGGCGAAACGCTTGCCCTCGGCGAACGCGCGCACAATCGGCGCGCACCCGGCGGCCTGCACCGTCACCATGCGCGGACGTTTACTGCCGATCCATCCCATCGTTTCCATCTCCTCAAACGCCTTCCACATGCCGATGAGTCCCGTGCCGCCGCCCGTCGGATAGATGATCACTTCGGGCAACTCCCAATTGAACTGTTCCGCCAACTCGTAGCCGAGCGTCTTCTTGCCTTCGACGCGATACGGTTCTTTCAAAGTCGAAACGTCAAACCAACCTTCCGCCTCTTTGCGTCGCCCCACCTCCGCGCCGCAATCCGTGATGAGTCCGTCCATGAGCGTCACGTGCGCGCCCGTCTGTTCGCATTCCACGATGTTGGCGCGCGGCGTGTCTCGCGGCATGAAGATGTGCGCTGATAAGCCCGCGCGTGCGGCGTAGGCGGCGAGCGCTCCGGCGGCGTTCCCCGCGGAGGGCACGGCGAGTTTACGCGCGCCCAACTCCTTCGCCATCGAGACGGCTACCGTCATCCCGCGCGCCTTGAAACTCTGCGTCGGATTCTGCGACTCGTCCTTGATGTACAACTCTCGCAAGCCCAACTTCGCGCCCAGACGCGCGGCTCGCAAGAGCGGCGTCCAGCCTTCGCCGAGCGAGACGATATTTTCTACGTGCGCGACGGGCAGCACCTCTCTGTAACGCCATAAATCCCCCGACCTCTCCCGTAAACTTTCCTTCTTCAACTGAGTCGCGGCGCGCTCCAAATCGTAACGAACCAACAGAGGCTTGCCGCACTCCCGACAGAGATTCTGCAACTGCCGTGCCTCGTGCCGCAGCCCGCAGGCCGCACATTCCAGGTGTGTCACATTCATTAAAAATCCCGTCCTTTCCCCATATTTTCCCGCATTACTCGACGCCCGCATCATACGCCAGCCACCAAACATCCGTCAGGTGGAGCAAACGTATTGCAGCAGTGTCGAGTGACAAGTGACGAGCGACGAGCAAGACCCGCCGGAACGCGCAGGATTACAGCCACTCGCCCCTTTGCGCCTTCTGTTCTAACTTCGCGCCTTTGCGAGAAAGGCTTTTTCAAGCAAAGGCGCGAAGAAGAAAAACGGGAGGCGCAAAGATGAAGGCGACTCCTGCTCCGACAAGATTGCGCGGGCATAGTGTCCGGTAGAGCGCGCGGCGGGTGACAACAACGCCGCAAGGCTTTATCTTGTCACTCGTCACTTTTAACTCGTCACGGCCCTTATGATTCGTCTGCTTGCGCTCGACCTCGACGGAACGCTGCTGAACTCGCTCGGCGAGTTGTCGGAGCGTAACTTCAATGCCATCGCCGAAGCGCGCGCCGCGGGGGTGCGCGTCGCGCTCGTCACGGGGCGACGTTTTCGCGATGCGCGCCCGCTCGCGCTCAAACTCGGCTTGGACGTGCCCGTCGTCGCGCACAACGGCGCGCTCACCAAGCACGCGCGCACGCTCGAAACCGTCTCGGCGAGCCTCTTGCCGCTAGAGACTGCGCGCGAAGTCTTGCGCGTCGGTCGCGCCTATCGCGCCGACCCGCTCGTCTCGGACGATGCCGAAGGCGCGGGGCTGCTCGTCTATGATCATTTGCGCGACACCGAAGGCCCCGTCGCCGAGTACATCGCGTGGTCGCGCCGCATCCACGGCGACGAAGCCGAGCGCGCCATCCTGCACGTCCCCTCGCTCGAAGATTATCTCGACCACGCGCCCGTCCATATCACCTTCTCCGGCACGTTCGCAGAGGTCGAACACCTGAGCGTGGTGTTCGCGCGCGAACTCGGCGCGAGCGTGAAGTTGATGACGACGCTTTATCCCTCGATTGATTTCGGGTTGGTTGACGTGATTCACCCGGACGTGTCGAAGGGCACGGGGCTGGCGGCGGTCGCCGCCGAACATAAGTTGACGCCCGCCGAAGTGATGGCCGTCGGCGACAATCACAACGACGTGGAGATGTTGGAGTTCGCGGGCACGCGTGTTGCCGTCTCGAACGCAGAGCCGCGCGTGCTCGACCTCGAAGGGATTCAAGTCACCGGCAGCA
>DASYMM010000457.1:0-9570 GCA_036009085.1 Pyrinomonadaceae bacterium
CTGGGTGTTGACGCCCCAGAACACGGAGACTCAAATGAGAAAGCTCAAAATCATCGAACACATCTCGCTGGACGGCGTGATCCAGCACTCCGCCGATGACGGCGATTTCCCCTACAGCGACTGGACCGCGCCCTATCGGACACCGGCTGGCCGGGACGCAATGCTCGCCGCGTATGGCGAGAGCTTCGATCTGCTGCTTGGCCGTCGCACCTACGATATCTGGTCGGGCTTCTGGCCGAAGGCGCCGAGCAGTCCGATGGCGGACGGCCTCAATGCGGCCACCAAATATATCGCTACCCACCGACCGGAAAGTCTTGCATGGGGCCCGTTCGAGGGCCTTGGACCGGACATCGTCGAGGGCATTCGCCGTATCAAGTCGCAGGAGGGCCCGGACCTGATCCTCTCGGGTAGCTCCACGCTGACATCGCCGCTGCTCGAACATGGGCTGGCGGATGAAGTCCTGCTGGTCGTCTATCCGGTCTTGTTGGGCACGGGGAAGCGCTTCTTTGCGGAGGGCACCCCGCCACGCTCATTCGAGCTCGTCAGCACGCAAGCAATGCCGTCCGGCATCATCCTCAGTGCGTACAAGGTCGCCGGGCCTCTGAAGACCGGATAGTTCGACGACTCGGACATCGTCGGTGCCGTGACCGGAAGGCTGCGTCAAGAAGGCCGGGGCGCGGCGATGGGCTACCCAGCACCCACCTGGATGAACAAGGCGGCGAAGTTGAAGGGCTTCTATTTAGTTCGGAGAACCTGTCCGGCTATTGGGCGGCCCTTGATGAGTTTGAGGGCGATGCTTATGAGCGGGTGCTCGCGAAAGTGAAGCTCAAAGACGGCAGCCAAGTCGATGCCTACATCTACGCGTTGAGGACACGGTAACTCGTCTGTGTTCAACTGTACGCGCGCCGGTTATTTCCGGCGTTCGCCGGCTTGGCGGCGCATGAGCCGATTTCCAAATGTTGCGAGGGGGAAGCGGAATGGTAATCAAGCCGGGGTGGCAAGGTCGTGTCTTCGAGGACTTCGAGCCCGGAGACATCTTTGAGCATCCGCTCGGGCGAACCGTCACGCAGACAGACAACATCTGGTTCACGCTGCTGACGGTAAACACAAACCCGATCCACTTCGACGCCGCCTACGCCGCCCGGACAGAGTTCAAGCGGCCGCTAGTCGATTCGACGTTTACTCTCGCGCTCGTGACCGGGCTCTCAGTCTCCGACGTGTCGCTCAACGCCATCAACCTCGGGTGGGACGAAGTCCGGCTCCCGGCGCCGGTGTTTGAAGGCGACACTCTATACGCGCAGAGCGAGGTCGTAGAGGTGAGGCCGTCGGGGTCACGCCCCGCAATGGGGATCGTGAAGCTACGAACGACCGGGTTCAACCAGGAAGGTGTGACGGTGATCGAATTCTTGCGAACGATCATGGTCTATCGGCGCGGTCACACGCCTGACGGATTCCGACCACGTCGGCTTACGTGACCTCGGGATGGGGGCTTGGTTCTTCAGGCCGCCTGACAACGGCATGCACCCGACGCCCCACAAGCATGCCTCTCATGTACGTCGCGCGGGGGCGCGGGTGATGCCGGGCGTTGGGAGGGGGAGATTTCTTAGCCAATCTTGGTCGTCTTTCAGTTTATAGCTAAAATTCGGAGGGGTAAATTTTTCCGCCCTTACTGATTAACGGATAAAGACACCATCCGAAATTGAATAGGCACATTAACCACCCGAGGCTAATGTGCCTATTTGCTTTTCGCTCAAGAAAATTCTTGTTCCCAGAGAAACTCGCTTCGCTCAGTAGGGAAGGTTAGAAAACCACGGAGCCAAGCGATGTAAGCACTTTTAGTTAACAGTTGTCAGTACTTTTAGTTAACCAGACACAGACAGAGGACTCGTTGCTTTAATGCAACTGTGGTGGTATTTTATGCATCTATGCATAAGTTATGCAAATCTTTTGCATAGGAAGCGGGAAATGGATAAGGAAAAGCGGCAACAGAAATTATTGAGTTTGATTCGCGCGAAGCCCGTCAGTACGCAGGGCGAACTGGCGTCGCATCTGGAACGCGCGGGTTTTGTTGCCACGCAGTCGAGCATCTCGCGGGATTTGGAGGAGTTGGGGGTCGTCAAACAGGGCGGGCGTTATGTCATCCCGCGCGCGGAGAGTGGGGCGGCGGCGCGTGGCCTGTTGAGTCTGGACGCGGCGGGCGACGTGCTGGTGGTGGCACGGTGCGAGCCGGGGCTGGCGTCGGCGGTGGCGGTCGAGATTGACCGCGCGGGGATAGCCGAGATCGTCGGGACGATTGCGGGCGAAGATACGATCTTTATCGCGGTGGCAGAGGGACGGGCGCAACGCCCGGTGATTAAAAAGATTTGGGAATTGTTCGGATGACACAAGTTTCAGGTCTCAGGTTTCAGGTTTCAAGTTGAAAACCGAAGAACTTTCTGACCTGAAACCTGAGACCTGAAACTTGAAACCTTTTTGAAGGAGTGAGGCGTGGGAGAGAAGATTAAAAAAGTCGTGTTGGCTTATTCGGGCGGGCTGGATACGTCCGTGATGTTGCACTGGCTCAAGGAGCGTTACGGGTGCGAGGTCGTCTGCTATTGCGCGGACGTGGGGCAGGGCGAAGAACTCGACGGGCTGGAAGAGAAAGCGCGTGCGACGGGCGCGTCGAAGCTCTACGTGGAAGATTTGCGGCAGGAGTTTGTGAGCGATTACGTGTGGGCGGCGGTCAAGGCCAACGCGGTTTACGAGGGCGTGTATCTGCTCGGCACGTCGCTGGCGCGTCCTGTGATCGCGAAGCGGCAGATCGAGATCGCGCGACGCGAAGGCGCGGACGCGGTGGCGCACGGAGCGACGGGCAAGGGCAACGATCAGGTGCGTTTCGAGTTGACCTATTACGCGCTTGAGCCGGACATCAAAGTCGTCGCCCCGTGGCGCGAGTGGGAGTTCAAGGGGCGCAGCGACTTGATCGCTTACTGCGAACAGCACAACATCCCCGTGACGGCGACGCACGCGAAGCCTTACTCGACCGACCGCAACCTGATGCACGTCTCTTACGAAGGCGGCATCCTCGAAGACCCGTGGGCGGAGCCTCCGGCGGACATTTTTCAGTTGACGACTGCGCCGGAAGACGCGCGCGCAGAGGCGGAGTACGTCGTCGTCGGCTTCGACCATGGCGTGCCTGTCAGCGTCAACGGCGAGAGGCGCGGCGCGGTCGCGTTGCTCGAAGAGTTGAACAGGTTGGGCGGCGCGCACGGCATCGGGCGGGTTGATCTGGTGGAGAATCGTTTCGTCGGGATGAAATCGCGCGGGGTGTACGAGACGCCGGGCGTGACGATCTTGCAGGCGGCGCATCGCGCGCTCGAATCGATCACGATGGACAGGGAAGTGTTGCGGCTGCGCGACGCGCTGAGTCTGAAATTCGCGGAGAGCGTCTATTACGGTTTCTGGTTTGCGCCGGAGACGGAGTTGATGCGGCGAACGATTGACGAGACGCAAAAGGACGTGACGGGCGAAGTCCGCCTGAAACTTTATCGCGGAAACGCCACGGTCGTCGGACGCCGCGCGCCGCGCTCGCTCTACAACGAACGGCTCGCCACGTTTGAAGCCGACACGATCTATAACCAGCGCGACGCAGAGGGCTTCATCAAACTCAACGCGCTGCGCCTGCGCTCGCTCGCGCAAGCAAATAAGTAATGCGGAATCGAATGGGGGAGAACATGACGAACATCGCCGATAAACTTGAGGGCGTGCAGGTGAAGGTGGTCGAGGCGGACAAGATCGGTTCGGCGACTTCGCCGCTCGATCTGTCGAAGACTCTGGCGGTCGTGACGGCGCGTGAGCGCGTGCGCGCGGGCGATGTCGTCGTCGGGCGTGCGCTCACGGAGAGCGCGACGTATAACCAGTTGGAACTTGTGACGGGACGGCTGGCGAAGATCAACGTGGGCGACGTGCTCGCCGGCGTGCTCGGCAGCCGCCGCGCGCTGAAAGGGTTTGTCGGCGACGTGCCGGAGACGGTGGCGGCGGGCGACGAGTTGCACTTGCTGAACATGGGCGGCGTGATCGGTTTCTGCAAGGGGCATCATTCGAGTTTGAGCGCGGCCATTCGCGTGGAAGTCCTCGGGCTGGTGTATGAAGAAGGCGCGCGGGTGCGAAATATCGGCGATGCCGCGTTGCCTCTGCGCGAGAGTCTGGGCGAAGGCATCGCGCCGCTCGTCGTCATCGCGGGCGCGTGCATGAACAGCGGGAAGACTTTCGCTGCTACGGAGTTGATCCGGCAGGCGACGGCGGCGGGGATGCGCGTGGCGGCGGGCAAGCTTTCGGGCGTCGCCTGTCTGCGCGACACTCTGAACATGGCGGATCACGGCGCGGTGGCGACGGCGAGTTTTCTCGATTGCGGTCTGCCCTCGACGGTGGGCGTGGGCGATCTCGCGCCGGTGGCGAAGGCGATTGTCGGGAAGTTGAACGAGAGCGCGCCCGACATGATCGTGATCGAACTCGGCGACGGCATACTCGGCGGCTACTCTGTCGGGTCTGTCTTCGACGATGCGGAGTTGCGCGGGGTGATGGCCGCGCTGGTTTATTGCGCTTCGGATTACGTGGGCGCGTGGGGCGGCATCGAGTTGCTCCGGCAGCGCAATCTAACGGTTGACCTCGTGGCGGGTTCGGTGACGGACTCGCAGATGGGCGAGGATTACATCGAAGAGGAGTTCGGCATCGCGGCGGGCAACGCGCGCAGGGACGGTGCGCGCATGTTCGAGATCGTGCGGGAGAAGGTTTCGAGTTTCAGGTCTCAGGTTTCAGGTTCGCTCCGCGCGGACGTGATTGAGCCTGCCCTAGTCGAAGCATAAGGCCGGGAGACCAACACGAAAAACCCGCGATCTTTAACCTGAGACTCGAAACCTGAAACATGAAACTTAAAGTCGGCATCTTTGGCGGGTCGGGTTACGGCGGGGCGGAGTTGCTGCGCATTCTGTTGGCGCGTGCGGACGTGGAGGTCGCGTTCGTGACGGCGAACGAGCACGCGGGCAAAGCCGTGGGCGAGGTGCATCGCAATCTTTACGGCTTGACGGAGTTGCGTTTCGTGGCCGCGACGCAGGAGTTGGAGAGTCTGCCGCAGGTTGATTGCGTGTTCCTCGCGTTGCCGCACGGTCAGGCTTTGGAGCTTGCGCCGCGCCTGCCGTCGCAGGTGAAGGTCGTTGACCTGTCGGGCGATTTTCGTCTGCGCGACGCGGGGGAGTTTTTGGAGCATTACGGGCGCGAGCACACGGCGACGGAGTTGCAACGCGAGTTTGTCTATGGCCTGACGGAGACGAACCGGGAGACGATCAAACGCGCGCGGCTCATCAGCAATCCCGGGTGCTTTGCGACGGCGACGCTGCTCGGTCTTGCGCCGCTCGTCGCGCGCGGCCTCATCGGCGGGCGCGTGATCGTGGATGCGAAGACGGGTTCTTCCGGGTCGGGCGCGAAGGCCGCGCCCAACACGCACCACCCGCAGCGCATGAACTCTTTCTACGCCTACAAGCCTTTCACGCACCAGCACGTGCCGGAGATCGAGCAGGAACTCAGAAGCGTCGGCGACTGGGCGGGCGAACTCGTTTTTATGACTCACTCGCTGCCCGTCGCGCGCGGCATCTTCGCTTCGATCTACGTGGAGACGAAAGACGCGTTGACGACCGAAGACGTGCGCGCGTTGTATGAAGACTTTTACCGGGAGAGTTTCTTCGTGCGGATCGTAAACGGCTCGCCGGACATCAACTGGGTGAAGACGACCAACTTTTGCGATCTAGGTTTCGCCGTGCGCGGGCGTTCGCTCGTCGTCTTTTCGGCGATAGATAATCTGGTGAAAGGCGCGGCGGGTCAGGCCGTGCAGAACATGAACCTGATGTTCGGGCTGGACGAGCGTGCGGGCTTGATGTTGCTCGGCTCTAACCCTTGAAAGAGTTTCAAGTTTCAAGTTTCAGGTTTCAAGTTTCAGGTCTGAGGTTCGAGGCTCTTTGTCTTAAACCTGAAACTTGAAACCTGAAACTCGTACAGAAGAGGATGATGACAACTACAACTTTCGACGACGTTGCGGCGCGCGAGGATGAGTTTCAACTGGCGACTTATAAGAAGATGAAACTCGCGGCGGTGCGCGGGCGCGGCGCGTGGGTGGAGACGAGCGAGGGCGAGCGTTTCCTAGACCTCTACGGCGGGCATGCCGTGGCCGCGACGGGGCATTGCCACCCGCGCGTGGTCGAAGCGATTAGGGCGCAGGCCGGGGAGTTGTTGTTCTATTCAAATCTCGTCTATTCGGAAGTGCGTGCGCGTGCGGCGGAGCGTCTGGTGAGTTGTGCGCCCGCGCCGCTCACGAAAGTTTTCTTTTGCAATTCGGGCACGGAGGCGAACGAGAACGCGATGCGGATGGCGCGCATGTTCACCGGGCGCGAGAATATCATCACGTTCACGGGCAGCTTTCACGGGCGCACGGCTGACGCTATAAGCGCGACGTTTTTGGGTAAGTACAGAGAGATCGGGCGACCGAACGTGCCCGGCCATTTGTGCGCGGAGTGGGGCGCGATTGAGTCTGTCGCCGCGCTCGCGGAAGAGACGGTCGCCGCCGTGTTGCTTGAGCCGATTCAGTCTATGGCGGGCGTGCGCGAGGCCGAGCCGGAGTTTTACCGTGCGTTGCGCGAGTTGTGCGACGCGCGCGGGATGCTCTTGATTTATGATGAGGTGCAGACGGGCATCGGGCGCACGGGCGAATGGTTTTTCGCCGGGAGCGCGGCGGGCGCGCAGGTTGTGCCGGACGTGATCACGCTGGCAAAGGCTCTGGGGAGCGGTGTCCCCGTGGGCGCGTGTTTGACGACCGAAACGGTCGCCTCGAAGATCAAGGAGAACGACCTCGGCACGACTTTCGGCGGCGGGATGCTGGCGATGGCGGCTGTGAATGCGACGCTCGAAGCGATTGAGGCGGACGGCATGCTGGAAAACGTCCGCGCAATGGAGCGACACCTGCGCGAGTCGCTTGAGAGCGTGCCGCAGTTGGCGCGCGTGCGCGGCGCGGGGCTGTTGCTGGGGTTGGAGTTCACGGCTGAGATCGCCGCGAAGGTTCATCAGGCGTTGCTCGGCGAACGCATCATCACGGGCACTTCGAGCGATGCGCGCGTGTTGAGGCTTTTGCCGCCGCTCTGTTTGCAGCGGGAAGAAGTTGACCTGTTTGTCGCTGCGCTGCGGCGCGTGTCGTCGGCTCTCTCATAGTGCGTAACAAAACCGCTTGGGGCTGACGCTTTTAACGACGCTCGAAACGCGTGCGCGCGAGGCTGGCTTGGAGGCGCTGCATTTGTGCGCCTCTCTGAATGCCGTCGAGTTTTACGAGCGCGCGGGCTTCGCGGGGCAGCAGTTTACGTCGCATCGTCTGGCTAACGGGGTCGAGATCGCGTGCGTCTCGATGTCGAAGGAACTGCGGGCGGAGACAATTGGTTGAACGTTTCAAAAAACTATGCCGAGAGATTTTCTGACAACTGCCGACTGGACGCGCGACGAGCTTGAACGCTTGCTCGAAGCGGCGGCGCGCTTCAAACGCGGCGAAGACGCGTCGAGGCCGCTCGCAGGTAAGTCCGTCGCGCTCGTCTTCTTCAATCCCAGCTTGCGCACGCGCGCTTCGATGCAGGTCGGCATCTACGAACTCGGCGGCCATGCGGTCGTGCTCGAACCCGGCGGCACGAGTTGGACGCTCGAACACAGAGACAATGTTGTGATGGACGGCGACAAGACCGAGCACGTCGCGGAGTTTGTGCGCGTGCTCGGTCGTTACTGCGCGGCGATTGGCGTGCGTACGTTCGCCGCGCTCAAGGATTGGAAAGAGGAGCGGCGCGATCCTGTGTTCGCGGCGTTTGCGCGCTACAGCGAAGTGCCCGTTATCAATCTCGAATCGGCGATGCACCACCCGTGCCAGTCGCTCGCGGACATGTTGACGATCCGGGAGAAGCTCGGCTCCGGCCGCCAGCGCGTCACCTTGACGTGGGCGTGGCATCCGAAGCCCCTGCCGATGGCCGTGCCGAACAGCTTCGCGCTCGCGGCGGCGCAGTTGGGGCACGAACTGACCATCGCGCACCCGCCCGGCTACGAACTCGACGACGAACTCGTCGGCCAACTCAACGAGCACGCGTTCGACGCAGGCACTACCGTCCGCGTCACGAACGACATCGAAGAAGCCTTCGACGGCGCGCAAGTCATCTATGCAAAAAGTTGGGGAAGCCGTATGTTCTACGGCTCGCCCGAAGAAGACATCGAGACGCGCGCAGAATATCGCGCGCAATGGATCGTTGACGAAGCGAAGATGCGGCGCACCGACAGCGGCATCTTCATGCACTGTCTCCCCGTGCGCCGCAACGTGATCGTCACGGACGGCGTCATTGATTCCGCCGCCTCCGTGGTCATCGCCGAAGCCGAAAATCGGTTGCACGCGCAAAAAGCAGTTTTGAAAGCAGTGACAAGTGACGAGTGACAAGTGACGAGGTTAAAACAAAAGCTCTGTCTTTAAATTTGTCTGGATTCTTGCTCGTCACTTGTCACTTGTCACTTGTCACCAGGAGAATTTATGAGCCAGCCGCGACTTGATCTGCTGCGCGAAGCGTTGCCGTACATTCAACGTTTCAAGGGCAAGACTTTCGTTGTGAAAGTCTCCGGCAAACTGACGGAGGATCATGAGAACCTGATGTCGCTATGCGAGGAGTTCGCCTTGATGCATCAGGTCGGCATACGCCTGTGCGTCGTGCATGGCGGCGGCAAGCAGTTGACTGACTTGGCCGAGTTGATGGGCGTCGAGCAGACGATCATCAACGGGCGGCGCGTGACCGACGATGCGACGCTCGACATGGCGAAGATGATCTTCGCCGGGAAGATCAACACGGACATCCTTGCCGCGCTGCGTAATCATGGGGTGAACGCCGTCGGCCTGTCGGGCGTTGACGGCAACATCGTGCTCGCCGAACGCCGCCCGCCGAAGGATGTGCTCAATCAGGCGACGGGCGCGAGCGAGCGCGTGGACTTCGGGCACGTCGGGGATGTGGTCGAGATTGACGACCGTTTGCTTCGCGTGCTGCTCGACCACGATTATCTGCCCGTCGTCTCGCCGCTCGGCGCGGACTCGCGCGGGCGCGTATTCAACATCAACGCAGACACCATCGCCACGGAGATCGCCGTCAGGCTCGAAGCCGAAAAGTTAATTTTACTGAGCGACGTGGATGGGCTGTACCTGCGCCCCGGCGAATCGGCGACGAAACTCTCGCGCCTCACGGTTGACGAAGTAACGAAACTTCTCGCCGATGGAGTCGCCACGGGCGGCATGATCCCGAAACTTCAGAACATCACCGAACTGCTCCATCGCGGCGTCCGCAGCGCGCACATCATCAAAGGTTCTTTACGCAACGCGCTCTTGTCCGAAGTCTTCACGGACGAAGGCACGGGCACGATGATCGTCGCGTGAGCGAGTCGCGGTTGAGGATAACCAAAGGCACACACCGCAGAGACGCAGAGAAGTCGCAGCGGGGGCGCAGAGAGAAGAAGAAGAATCTCTTTCTCTGCGCCCCCGCT
>DASYMM010000458.1:0-8867 GCA_036009085.1 Pyrinomonadaceae bacterium
TCAGAATCATCAACGACGTGTACCGTCCGCGACCCGCCTCCGAGATGGAGTCGATTTTAGGTAGCACGTTCGGGGAGCGTGAACTGTGCGATGCGGAAGTCAGGCACACGGCGAGGGTCTTTGACGGGACGCGAGCGACGCCGCCTCCGCGCCCGCAGTAATACTTTACTGAGAAGTTTTGCCGGCCGGAGGCGTGAAGTCCACTATTTGGTTGAAGCCATTGACTCGCGCTCGGCACGTGACGCCGGTTGTGAACAGTGCAAATTCATCCGCCCCCACTTGTCGTTCATATGGCATCTTGCCTTGCGCATCATGAAAGAATACCAGATAGGTCTCTGTCTGCTGCCCCGCGCGTTTCTTAGCGCTGACGGAGACTTTCGGCCAGTACGGCTTGAGGTCTGCGCCCTGCGCGACAACTGTATCGGCAGGAATCCAGCGTTTGACCGAGTAGCTCACTTTCGTGCGATGGACAGGGACATCCTTGAAATCTTCGACTACTCTATCGCGGCTGCGCGTCACTGTCCGGTAATCGTCAACCTGTCTGCTGCGACTCTTCGTCACCGTTCGATATTCCGGGCGCGTGCAATACACATCTTCAAAGTAGCCATTACCCTTGTTGCGAGTGCCGCACCGATAACGCTGCGTCCCACTCTGCTCTCGCTCGGTATAGTGTTCAGTTTCGGTGTGAGAGCCTGTCCTGACGCGCTCGGTATAATATTCCGGCTTAATGTGTGAGCCGGTTTTAACGTGGTCGTAATGGTGAACATCCTGGCGGCGTGAGATTACCTTCGCATCTGCGGGTACTTCGTCTTCCCAATCCTCCCTGGTGACCTGCCGATATTCTTCTACTTCGATTGAACGCACCCACTCCACCCGGTCAACTACCAGATCAATGTCCCTGAACGTAACTTCCCGGCGGTCAACTTCCGGTGCAACTTTCGGAGTCGGCGAACTGCTATGGCTGAAGGCCAGAAACGCCAGCAAGATTATTCCGCCTACTATTATGCAGATAACGGTTAAACTAGGTGTCCAGCCGCGTCCACGCCAATCGTTCGCGGTAGCAGACGACCACTCTTCGTCGCTACCTTGCCTGTCACCAGCAGTATGAGTCTCATCATGGGAAAAGTCCGCCGCCCTGCGAGCGGATTGCTCATCTGCCTGCGGGTCGCGGAAAGCGCCGGGCGCGCCGTCCAGCACTTCGCGAAGGCTGGAATTCCCACGTGGCGCTCCGCAGGTCTGGCAGGTTGTAAGGCTAAAGCGATTCGACCCGCCGCAGGTCTCGCAGAGCCAGTCCGGGCCGTCATTAGCTTCCCTGAGCCGGGCTTCATCAGCGACGGCCGGAGCATCGTCTTCCAGAAAAAACTCTACGTCCGCTCCGCGCCGGACGCCGCAGTTAGCACAGTCCAGATCGCGGCCGCGATTGACCGCACTACAAAAGATGCATCGCCATTTGCCTTCGTATGTCGCCACGGTAGTGCCTCCCTTGTGAGATTAAAGAGACATGCAGTGTGATCCGCTCTGGATAAACAATGCTTTCGGTTCGTGCGTGAAAACCGGCGTGCCATTTATGCTTTCTCTAAAATGGCGTTGATGGTCTTTTAAGTGCCGGCTGAGAGGCGCACTTTACGCTCCCAGTCTTTATAACCGGGACGGCTAACTTTCACAATCGCTATCTCGACGAGCTTCTTTCTGTTGATAGCCGCTATAGCCCGGAATGAATTCCGCAGCCCTTTCCAGCCAGTTGTGCACGGATTCGCTCATAGGGTTTTAACCTTAGCTCTTTTTGTTAATGTGGATGAGGAACGCCGGAGAAGTGACTCTGGCGGCAGGAGGAACCAAGAGTGGAATAGTTGCGCTCGGACATTGCGGCATCGTCTGGATACTGTGAACCGTCACACTCTCCGGGCTACCTACATTATCTGCTCGTCGTGCATGTATCACTCTCGCGTTTGATATAACGAACTACGCGATAAAATGTTCGCCCTTTAGTTCCATTCCTGGGGTTGTCAGATTCCCGGTCAAATAACTCTCACTGCTCTTCTATGAAAATTCGACGGTGAGGCCGGAGTCTTCGCATAAAAATCCGAGGGGCAGATCCTTTTTGCCTTTCCGTTTCGCGTTATTATGTGAGGCGCTACGGAAACTGCCTGAGACCCAACACTCCGAACCCGTCCTCATCGCTCACTGAAAATAACATTTATAGCGCGCCGCTTTGCACGTCTCTATACCGTCCCGAGCCTAAAGGCCGGGATGGTGTGCTTCGTCCATCGCCGGCGAGCCGGAGAACATACTTCATAGGAGAAAGAGAATGACCGACAGTAAAAGCAATCATGAGCCAATGATCAAGCTCGAACCGAGCGGCGTCGCCCCGGTTATCAGCTATAACGTTCCAGAGCCGACATCCTATAGCGGGCGGAACTTTATAGACCTTCAACTCGGGGCTTCGTACTTTAAACCTACCACTGCCGCAACGCCCGCGTCACTGACCTCTCTGGCTAATTCGACTGATGCCCTGGCCGCGCTCGTCATGGAGGCGGCGTCCAACAAAACATTGGACGCTGCGCCCGACGCGTCAAGGGCGGGCTTTGCTTTGAGCGCGGATGCCGGAGAAGCTGCGTTCGATTTACCGAGCCTGCTCGCCGGTCTCAAAGCCTCCGGCCTTGAAGTCAGCGAAAAGCTGGCAAACCTCGACCTCAGAGAAGTCAACGCCATGCAGCGTCTGGGCAAAAGACTGAACATCTACCGGACGCTCTACGGGACGCTGGCCTACAACTACGTAGACGCTCCCGAACAAGTGGAGTCAGCGGAGCTAACAGAGATTCACACAGCCTCCAACGAAAGATTCGCGGCTGCGCTGGCCGCGCCAACTTCTCCCGACCCCGTTTTCAGTCCCGCCGCCGGCGACGGTGGTATGGATCAAAACGCCATTCCAGAAAAGCCTATTGACGGCGGCGGCGGTGGCGGCGGTGGCGGAACCATTGTGACGGTCAACGTGCAGATCAACAGCCCGACCGCGAACGCGACCATCAACGGCGCGCACACCGGCGCAGCGTTTCAGGTTTCCGGCGCTGCCAGCGCATCGAGCGGCTCCATTACCAAAGTAGAAATTCAAATCGGGTCGGGTGCATTTCAGAACGCGACACCGGCAGCGGCGGGCAACTGGTCAAGCTGGACTTACAATGCCAACGTGCCCTCTGCCGGACAAGTCACCATCACCGCGCGGGCGACCCATAGCGGCGGCAAGACCAGTTCGCACAGCGTCACCGTTCAGATTGCGCTTGCGCCGCCGCCCGACCTCACCCCGCCCGGACTCAACATCACGTTTCCGAGCGGCGGTCAGGAGTTCGCCGGAACTGTGGCGGGCGTGGCCTTGGTCAACGTCTCCGGGACGGCGTCGGATATACAGAGCGGGGTTCAGACAATCGAAGTCAAACTTGACGAGGGGGCTTTCAGCCAGGCCACGCCGGTCAGTGCCGACTGGTCGAGTTGGTCAAAGTCCATCACGGTTAACTCCGCCGGCAACCATACGCTCACGGTGCGCTGCACGGACAAGGCCGGAAACGTGACGACCAAGACGGTAGGTGTGCGCGTCAATGCCGCGCCGCCGCCCGATACGCAGCCGCCCACCGTTAATATCACCTCGCCGTTGCCGAACGCCAACCTGTCGGGGCCATTTAACGGCGTCAGCGTTAATGTCGCGGGCACGGCGTCGGACACGGGCGGCAGTGTGACTAAGGTCGAATTGCTGGTTGACGGAGTCGTTACGCCCGCACAGCCCAAAGCGGCCAACGACTGGTCGGCGTGGACGGCGGTGGTCGTCATCAGCCAGCCGGGCTTGCGTCCCATCACGGCGCGCTGCACGGACGCCGCCGGGAACGTCTCTTCGAGCATAGTCGCCGTCAACGTCGCGCTCATCCCCGATGTCGTCTCGCGGCTCAACCGTCTGATCCTCGTCGAGAGCTACCGTCTGTCGTCATTCCTCGGCGGTTACGGAGCCGGACGCACCATCAAGACTTTCTCGCTCCTGCCCGGCGAGAAGACGAAGATCAGCATCAAGACCTACACTAAAACCGAGTCTAACGCGAAGAGCGCATCCAGCATCCTCGATTCCTTCACGCAGGAGAGTTCGGACGACTTTGAACTCTCGATGGGTAAGGAACAATCCGACAAGAAGAACTATAACGAGAGCTTCAACTACAAAGTGGATGCGTCGGCGTCGGCCAGTTGGGGATGGGGTAAGGCCAGTATCAGCGGCGGAGTGAGCGGCGGGACGAACTCGGCGCGTGAGCAGTTCGCCAAGAACATCTCGAACGCCGCGCAGAAGCACGCCGCCCGCGCCTCGGCCAAGCGCGACGTGCAGATCAATACCAGCTACGAGGTGAAGGAGGAGAGCGGCGAAGAAACTTCGGTCGAGCGTGTGATAGAAAACATCAACGTGAGCCGCACGCTCAACTTCGTCTTCCGCCAGATGAATCAGGAATTCATCACCCTCCTGCATCTCGTAGACGTGCGGATCGGTTTCTATAAGGTGGTGCAAGTTCAGGGGCAGTCTCAGCCGCAGAACACTTACAAGGAAGTGACCCTGCCCGAACTCGATAGCCTGCTCGAAGAGGCCATCGTGCCGGAGAAGCGCGCCGAGGTGCGCGCCGACATCATTCGCCAACTCTCGAACATCTTCGACTACAAGGACAGAAGACATCAGTTCGTGCAGGAAGAGCCGATGCGCGACCTCAACGGACAGATCATCCCACTGTCTCAATACCTGCGCGTGAGGAAGGATTACACCTCAACCTACAAGGACGAGGCTTCGGGCACAGAGATCAGCGTGCCCGGTATTATCCTTGACGCCAGCAAGTACGTGCTGCGCACCGAGGGCGTGATCGTCGAGGCTCTGCTCGGCCAGGGAGACGCGCTTGACAGTTATTCGCACGGATTGCAGGATGCCGCCGTCCGCGAGAAAAACCTTGCCAACGAGAAGGTGAGCGTCGAACTTGCGAAGGCGCACCTGGCAAACCAGATCGTGCAAAACAAGGATGCCGAAGCTGCCAAAATATTCGCGCAGCTATATCCTCAACCCACGACCCAGTTAGCGCCTTACGTCATCACCGCACCGAAACCGCAGGAGAGTTCCAATGGGCAACCAGTTAACTAACAACCCGAGCGTCGTCAACCGGTCGGCGCTCGGCAACGAAGAGAAGGCGAGCGGGGGGACATTCCCCCCCGCCGCCACAAGCAGAGCGCTTGGCACACCGCGCGACATAGCGCATGAACGCGCGCTCTACGACATGGGCGCGCGCGGGCAGTTGTCGGATGTGGCCGGCGGCTCATCGCTGACGTATCAAGGAACAATCGTCCCGGAGAACCCGCAGCAGGAGCAGATCACCGAGGGTAGATTCTTGGACGTGCTGGCCGGAGAGTTCGCCCGGCAGATACTCGGCATCGGCATGGGGGACGGCCCCGACCCGGAATTCACTGAAATGTCGCGCGGTTTGCTGGAACGATTTTTCACCACCCTCGTGCCGCCCGGCGCGCGGATGGAGAGAGTGTTGCGCGCGGCTCTCGGCCTGCCGGAAGACCTCGACGTGTACGTCGCTCCGGGCGATTTCGTCGAGGGCTTGATGTCCATGCTTTCTCCGTTCGTCAATAATCTGGAACTCCTCACGCGGCTCAACGAAAGTGTCGAGTTGTGGGACAAAGCCAAATGTGATGAGGATTATGAGGAAGCGGCAGCACAACTCTTCGCGCAAGCAGGCGTTGTGTGGATGCCGCCTGACGAGGTTGAGACCGAGAGCGCGCCGGAGCGGCAAGGGATGGGCGCGCGAAACATCACTCCGAAGGGCGTCAAGCCTCCGAAGCTCATCAAATGGTTTCCACGTGGCGGCGGACCCGGCGGCAAGTACCCCTGGAAACGATTCGTGCAAGCAGTCGGCAACGAGGTGCATTCGCAGATGCAGGCGCATTACTGGTTCGCGCACCCCGACGATATATTGATGTTCGAGGATTTCATCGTCGCCGGTCCCAACCGGCTCGCCAGCATCTGGCAAGCAGGAACCTGGGCTGCCCCATATCAATGGATGTCGGAAATCCGGGCAGCACTGATGACGGCGGTGCGAGTAGGTCAGGACACCGGCTCCACAAAGCGTCCCGACATCTTCAACCTGACGAAAAAACATCTTTACGAAATCAAGACCGTTAATCAGGCTTTACTGGGCGTCGAACAAGTGGCCGAGTACTATGCGCGACTGTCGCCCGTGATGCCGGATTTGCGTCTCGCCGGGACGATGCCGGGAGATTGGCGTCCGTTTCCCATGTACTGGACCGGCGGCACAACGATGGCTCTGGCGGAAGTGTTTGCGCCGGGTGTCATCACTTACCAGCGCATCGGCGCACGTGTCCCCGTCACGAACCCTCTACGCTTCTGGTCTCAGGAGAAGGAGAATTTTTACCGGCGGCAGGCATCAAGAGTTCACGTCGCGAGTGGCACTGCGCTCGCCATCGTCGGGTTCATCGGCGTTCTCTTGCTGGCTGCCGCGCTCGCGCCAGCCGCAGTCGCAGCAGGCGCAGCCATCGGGGGGGCTGCCGAGGGATTATTGGCGACCGAACTGGCTATCACTTCCGGTTTGGCCTACGCTTTATAAACGTTCCGCATTAGTCCCTGCGGGACGACGGAGAAACGACCGGCGACGGCGCACGCGATAAGACATCGCGTGCGCCGCCAGCGGTCGTAAATGTTTCTCGCAGAAGGTTCACTATGGCGTGCAGATATCGCCTGTGTAGTCAGAGTAGCCGCCGTCCTCCGGCGTGAAGGTTCCGGTCTCAAGTAACCTGCCGGATGCGCCCGCATACAGTCCGGTGCCGCCCGTCAGGGTAGAGACCGTGGCATGTTCGCCCTGCCCGCCGGGCGTGGTGTTGAAAGCTCCCGCATCCTTGAGGAAGAGATCGCCGTCTCGCGTATGCAGGACGAGGTCGGCGGTGAAGAAGAGAACGCCCGTCGTTGCCGTGTCGTTCGAGGGCGTAAAGCTCGTGGCCGAGGCGACGAAGTTGCCTCTGAGCGCGCCGGAGAAGCGACCCGCCGAACATTGGCCGAGCGGAGAGGCGCATTCCGCGCCGCTATAAGATTGATCCGCGATGTGGCCTGAGACCTGTTTGCACTTCGCTTTCGACGCTGTTTGCTGCCGGGCAGCGACGCCGCGCGTCGTGCCGGAAAAGACCATCAGGGCTGCGACGGCGACTGCCGCCAGAGTGGCGATTGCGATTCTTCTCTTCATCAAATTCTCCTCAGTTAATAGTCGCCTTCGCGGCGGACAATTGAATCTTCAAGAGCACAAATATTTAGAGACGCCGGCACGCGCTCAGTGTTTAGTTGCCGCGTAAGGTGAAGGCGAGCAGGACGTTGCCCGAGAGCGATGTGCCGGGGCCGAACGCGCTGTAGCCGCTGTTGACGTAGACCGTGTCGCCGACGACCACTGCGCCCGCGCCGTTGATGCTGCCGCCCTGACCCGTCACGCCGTTCGTGCCCGTGTAGGTGCGATAGGTGTCGTACTGCCAGAGGATGTTGCCGTTGCGCGAGTCGTGCGCGCGGAGGTGTCCGTCCCAACTTCCTTGAAAGACGATGCCGGGAATAGTCGTCGTCGCGGCGGGCAGGGCGAGGCGACACAAGGGGCGTCCGGGCTTGCCGTCGCATCCGTTCGCAGGGTTCGGCTTGCTCCACAAGACTCGCCCGTCCGAAGGATTCAAAGCGTAGAGCGTGCCGGGTTGCGCGTCGTGCGTCGAGACGTAGATGCGCTCGCCGTCCCAACTCGTGCCCCACTGAATCCCCGCGAGTCCGCCCTGCCCGCCCACGCTTAGTTGACGCTGCCAGACGATCTGCCCGGTCGCCGCATCGAGCGCGTGATAGATGCCGCTCTTCTGCCCGACGCCGACGAGCTTGCGAATGCGTTTGTTGACGACGGCGACGAAGATGTTCGGCGATTGCACGTCCCAATCCTTGTCGCTCGGATCAGAGGTCGGGCAGTTGGGGCCGCTGCCCGCGGGCAAGCCGATATTTTCGGGATTGCACGAAAGATTCCAGGTGTCGTTCGGTTTGAGTTGCACAGCCCAACGCTCTCGCCCGGTGCGAATGTCGAGGGCGATGAGTGAGTCGCTGCGCGAGGATGAGGGGTTCGAGTAGTTCTGCCCCGTGCCGAAATAGATGGTGTTGGTCAAGGGGTCAATGGCGGGCGTGCTCCAGACCGCCGCGCCGCTCGGCCCGAACTGCGGCGTGCCGATGGAGTTGAAGCCGGTCGGCTGCGCCCCTTCGACCGTGTAGTAGTGCCACGCTTCCGCGCCGGTCGCCGCGTCGAGCGCGACGAGCTTGCCGCGAAACGTGCAGCACGGATAGGTCGGGTCAATCGGGTAGCCGCTCTCGACGCTGGAGAGGCCGATGAAGACGCGGTTGCGGAAGACGATGGGCGAGCCGACGATGCGCGCCGTGAAATGCGCGTCGATCTTGCGCGCCCACAGGAAAGCTCCGGTCTCTGCGTCGAGGGCGTAGGTGTTGCCGATCACATCGCCGAAATAGACTTTCCCGTTCGAGACTGCGGGCGCGTCGCGCACGGCATTCGTGCCGATAGGCAACTGCGTGCCGCCGCCTTCGACCGAGCCGGTGAAATCGGCCGTGTCGTAAGTCCACTTGATCGCGCCCGTCTCACGGTCGAGCGCATAGACCTTCGCGTTCCAGCCGCCGACATAGAGCGTGTCGCCGACGATGGCGGGCTGGCTCGAAGCGGAGGTCACGCCGTCGGGGAAGGCGAACGCCCATTTGAGTTCGAGCCGGTTCACGTTCGAGCGGCGGATGCGCGTGGCGAACGGGTTGAAGCGCGAGTTGA
>DASYMM010000459.1:0-14737 GCA_036009085.1 Pyrinomonadaceae bacterium
CAACGTCTTGGGGAGAATGTAAAAAGATGTTGCTCATTGGGCGGCTAACTGTTAGTATTATTTTGTCGTCGGGAAACACGATAGTTTCCCTGACTCCCTTCGTGGCTGACCGCGCCTGTTCCCCTTTGCGGTCATCTGGCACGGTCTATCCAGATACAAGCACTACCCAGCCCGACCATTGCGGTTGCTACACTTTTCGGTCTCTCCCCGAAAAAAGGTAAGCAAGAGACTTCGACACACGATCTCTTTATGGCGCGCGTGCGGCTCACACGGGATCGTTTCAAGTAGGTCGTCTCGTCGGTTCTCTAACCCGGCAAAAGGAAAGTTGCTTATTGCGTTTCGCGCCCCCGCAATAGATAATGAGCGACCATTCGATAAAGGGTGAACAGGGAACAAAGTCGGTGGAGCTTTGAAATTTTGGGTTTTTGCCTCGCACGGCAGGCTCTTTGCCGGACGGCGCGCGACGGCAACTCTGTGAGACGGCAAGTGCCACGAAAGTCTGACGCGCTAGGTGTTCGTTGAGCCTTCAGCGCACACGCGGTCAACCGAAGAGGAATAGCTATCTATCCCGAACCTCTTTACGGAAACTTGCCTGAAGCCAACCAGCCTCATAGTGCCCGCCTGAGAAATTAGCCTGATAGACACTACTTAATAACATGGCTGCAACATCTGCCGATCATAATCACCCATTCGATAATTCCATGACCAGCGCTACCGAAGAAGAGTTGCACGCGCCGGCGCAGAGGGACGCGTCGCCGATTGTTGCCGGCAATACCATCGCTTCCGCCGTCGCCGAACGCCCCGCGCGCGGCAGCAACGCACAATGGGTCGAATCCTTGCGTCGCTCGGACGTGACGCGCCTCTGGGCAGAACTCCACCGCATCGTCTGTAGCCATCCGCTCGTGCGCGCTTCGCACAGCGCGGGTCTGCTCGTCGAAGGCGCGGAACGCGGAAACGCCTATGTTGATCTGACGCAGGAACTTTTCGTCACGCTCCTCAGCAAGGCGCGCTTCCAGCATTATTTAGAGACGGCGATGACCGACGCCGAGATCGAATGCGAGATCAGCCAGATCGAGTTGACCAATTTGCTGACGGCTGAACTGCGGAAACGTCATCCCGAATCCTATCGCCTCGCGCGCCGCATCTCCACAATCATTCAATCGAGCGCAAACTTCCGACGCTTCGACGGCGGCTCCGGCAGCGTTGAAGACGAACCGCACCGACGGCTCGCCGACCGCGTCTATGGTCTCAGCGAATGGCCTGCCGCGAAAGGTCGGCGCAACACGCAGGACTTGGAGCAGCGCATACAGATGATCCCCGTCCACCAGCGCGACACGCGCATGGTCGGCTGCACGGGCGATTCGCAGATCATCATCAGCAACTCCGACCTCGAAGATTTGATTATCAGCATACTCGAAGCGGCGGACGCGCCCGTGGACGTGCGAAGTCTTCGTAGCCTCGTGATGTCGCGCCTGCCCGTGATGGACATTTATCTGGTGCCGCTCGGCGGCGGCGACGACGAGGAGAACGGCAGAATTTTCGAGCCGGTGGACGGGCGCGAAAATCCCGAACAGGGGTTGCTCCGTCGAGAGTCGGAGCAAGAAGCGGTCGGTTACGTGGATCGTTTCCTGCGCGGGCTGCATACGTCCGTGCGCGGGAAGACGAAACAGTATGACCGGATGCTCGGCGTGCTCTGGCATTGTTATCTCAGCCCCGACCACGTGACGCAACTGGAAGCCGCCTCGCGCCTCGGCGTCTCCGATTCGCTCGTCTCCGATTATCGCCGGCGCATCGAGCAGGAGTTGCGCGCGTTGGCTTTCAGCGAAATCGAACAGGCGCGCCGCTTCGAGACTTCTCTGCGCGAACGCGTGCGCGCTCTGGTGCTCGACAGCGAGGAAGAAAGCGTAGCGGTTTAAGATTGGGACGGTGAGCGGGTCTTTTAAACCTCTCACCAGTTGAACCTCAAAGCGGTGTCACGTGTTATATCGTGCGCCGCTTCGTTTTCATAATAGGTCGGAAGTTTTACCGCACGCGCCGGAGCAGAGGGCGTTAAATTGTAAAGATGCCAAAGAAGCATCCCTTCACCGATTATGAACCGACCGTGCCCTCCAAGCGGCGGACGCGCGCCGCAGGAGGCGAAGACGCGGGCGACTTCTGGACGGTGAGCAGCAGCGGCGGCGGCGACGCGCGCTCGCCTCTCGTCGAGAACCGCGAAGGCGACGGGAGACTCCAAAGAGTCGCGACCACGGAAAGCGACGGGCAGATTCTTCAACGACCGGCGCACGGGAACGAAGAGGCGCGGCTGTCGGGTGCGAGTGCGAGTGAGAGCGCGAACGCGCAGGCGTCGCGTTTCGCGCTCAAGCGCGGGCATCTCTTTTCCTACGTCGGGCTTTTTCTCTTCACGGTCGTCCTCTATTTTCGCCCTTACGAACTTCACCCGGCACTCGCCGGACTGACTTCGCTGGCCTACTGGCTGGCCGTCCTGACGTTCGCCGTTTTCCTCCCCACGCAATTTGCGCTCGAAGGCAATCTCACGGCGCGACCGCGCGAAGTCAATCTCGTGCTGCTGCTCTGCGTCGCCGCGCTGCTCTCGGTTCCGCTCGCCATCAACCCTTATGAGGCGTGGACGGCTTTCAATTATCCCTTCATCCGCGCCGTCGCCATGTTCATCGTGCTCGTCAACGTCGTGCGCACGCCGGCGCGTCTGAAGGGGCTGATGTTTCTCGCCATCGCCATCGGCGTCGTCCTGAGCGTGGGCGCGATCAACGATTACAGGCTCGGTCGGGTGGCGGTCGAAGCGGGCGAACGCGTGACGGGCGTGATCGGCGGCATGTTCGGCAACCCGAACGACCTCGCGCTGCACCTCGTGATGATGATCCCGCTCGCCGTCGGGCTGCTCTTGAGCACGCGCAATCTATTTGCCAAGCCGCTCTACATCGCGAGCGCGGTGTTGATGGTCGGCGGCGTGATCGTCTCTTTTTCGCGCGGCGCGTTTTTGGGGCTGCTCGGCATGAGCATGGTGCTCGCGTGGAAACTGGGGCGGAGCAACCGGTTCGTGATGATCGTGTTGGTCGGCGTGCTGCTCGTCGCGCTCATCGCGGTTGCGCCGGGAGAGTACACGAGTCGTCTCGGCACCATCGGCTCGGTGACCGGCGACGCGTCGAGTTCGTCGCGTCGCGATCTGCTGATCCGCTCCATCATCGTCGCGCTCCACAATCCCGTGTTCGGCGTCGGCATCGGCAATTTTCACATCGTCTCGATTCACGAACTCGTCAGCCACAACGCCTACACGCAGGTGGCCGCGGAGATGGGGTTGGCGGCGATGGTCGTCTACATCATGCTGCTCGTCGTTCCTTTCAGGCGACTACGCGTGATCGAACAGGCGACTTACGAGGGGCGACGCGGCTCGCGCATCTATTACCTGTCCGTCGGGTTGCAGGCGAGCATGGTCGCCTACATGATCAGCAGTTTCTTCGGCTCGGTGGCATATCAGTTTTACGTCTATTATCTCATCGGCTATGCCGTCGCTTTGCGCCGCATCTACGAAGCGCAGACGGGCGTTGAAGTGATCCCGCTCTCTAAAAAAGAGAAGCGTGCCGCCGCCGCCGCCGCCCGTGCTGCCGAAACTTCGCCGCGCGACCCCGGCGCGGACTTTTCCGAATCCGACAGCGGCCACGCCCACGCCCTGAGAACCGGAGCGTGAGACAAACGGAAGCAGCCACGCGTTCTCCTCTCGCACTGAAAATCAATGCTTGAAGACCAACCGACCAAGAATCTGCAAAGCGCCCGCGCCGCCGCCCGCGCCGCCACACGTGAAGGTGTCGCAGCGGCAGCGACGCCGACGACGCCTCATCCTTCGGCATCGCACGCGCTCGACGAATTGCCCTTCGTCTCCATCGTCATTCCCTGCTTCAACGAAGAACGCTACATCTACAAAGTTCTGGAAAACCTCGCCGGTCAGTATCAGCCGACGCACTCGGAGATCATCGTCGTTGACGGTCGTTCCACGGACGGCACGCGCGAGCGCGTGGCGGAGTTCAAACGCGCGTATCCGAGTCTGCGCGTGCGGCTCGTGGAAAATCCGGCGCGACAAATTCCGGCGGGCGTGAACCTCGGCATCGAGGCCGCGAGCGGCGACATCATCGTGCGTATGGACGCGCACGCGATCCCGTCCGCCAGCTACGTGCGCTCTTGCGTCAAGCAACTTACGGGCGGCGCGGATGGGGAGCGTGCGGCGGCGAAAGAAGTTGGGGTCGTCGGGATGCCGATCCGAATTTATCCGGGGGCGGAGACGCGCGCGGCGCGTGCTATTGCGCTCGCCGTCGGGCACCCGTTCGGCATCGGCGACGCGAAATATCGTATGCCCGACCGCACCGCCGCCGAGTTTGTTGACACGGTGCCGTTCGGAGTTTTTCGCAAGAGTTTGTGGCGGGAAGTCGGCGGCTTCAACGAAGCGTTGCTGACGAACGAAGACTACGATTTTCACTACCGCATACGCCAGCGGGGCAAACGCATCCTGCTCGACCCCTCCGGCCACACGGTTTATTACGCGCGCCCGACCATACGCGAACTCGCGCGCCAATATTTTCGCTACGGCACCTGGAAAGCGCAGATGGTCAAACTCCACCCGCGCTCCCTGCGCCCGAGACATCTGGTTGCGCCTGCTTTCGTCTTGGGGCTGGTCTCAACCGCGCTCGCCGGCTTCTGGTGGCGTCCGGCGTGGTGGCTGCTCCTGCTCGCGCTCGTTCCTTACACGCTGCTTGCGCTCGTCTGCGCGTTCAAACTCTCGCGTCGCGGTCGCGACTTGGCGTTGCTGCCGTTTGTCGCCGTCATCTTCCCGGTGCTGCATGTGGCGTGGGGCAGCAGTTTTTGGTTGGGCTTGGTGCGTGCGCCGCGCCGCGCAAAGGAGTAATGGAAAGTAGGCGCAGGATCGGGGAAGGCCGCCGGGCTGTTATCATGTAAGCGGGGAGGGAGACGTAAAAAGCGTTGGTCGAAACGGAACGCCAGAGAGAGAGTTCGTTGACGATGCGTGCGGCATGGATTATGTCTGCGCGCACGGTGGCGTTCGTCTTGAGTTTCGCGCTGCCGCTGCTGCTCGTCCGGCGTCTCGACCAGACGGCTTTCGGTCAGTACAAGCAAATCTTCCTCGTCGTCGGCACGGCGATCAACGTCCTGCCGCTCGGCTTCCACATGAGCGCGTTCTACTTTCTGCCGCGCGAGACGGACAGGCGCGGCGAGATCGTCTTCAACATACTGCTCTTCCACCTGTTCGTCGCCGCCGCCGCGTGCCTCGCTTTCGTCCTGCGCCCCACGCTCCTGTCGAGCCTCTTTCCCGGTTCGAGCGAACTCGTCGCCTATGCGCCCGCGCTCGGTCTGGTGCTGTTGCTGTGGGTCGTCTCCTCGTTTCTGGAAATCATCGCGATGGCGAATCAGGAGACGAAGACCGCGACCGTCTTCATCGTCTCGATGCAACTGACGCGCACCGCGCTCCTCCTCGCCGCAGGGATCGTGTTCGCCTCCGTCGAGTCGCTCATCTACGCGGCGATCATACAGGGCGCGCTGCAAACCATCGTGCTCGTCACTTATCTCTTCCTGCGCTTCGAGGGCTTCGGGCGACGCTTCGACTGGCGTTTGCTCCGCACGCAGTTGAGCTACGCGCTGCCGCTCGGCCTCGCCGGATTCCTCTACTCGATGCAGATGGACATGCACAACTATTTTGTGTCCAACCGCTTCGACGCGGCCACCTTCGCCATCTACGCCATCGGCTGCTTCAATCTCCCGCTCATACATATCCTCAGCGATTCGGTCGGCTCCGTGATGATCCCGCGCGTGGCCGAACTGGAGAAACGCGGCGAGCGACGCGAGATCATCGTGCTCATCTCGCGCATGATGCGGAAACTCGCCGCAGCTTATTTCGCGCTCTACGCGTTTTTGATCGTCGCGGGGCGCGAGTTCATCGTCGTTTTGTTTCGCGAACAGTACCTGGCGAGTTGGCCGATCTTCGCGATCAACCTCGCGATGATCCCGCTCGGCATCATCACCTCGGCCTACGACCCCGTGATGCGCGCTTACCCGGAGCATCGCTTCTTTTTGCTGCGCGTGCGCGCCGTGCTGCTCGGCGGGTTGTTCGTCGCGCTCTGGTTCGGCACGCGTCGCGTCGGTCTGGTCGGCGTCATCTCGCTCGTCGTGTTGACGAACTTGTTGGAACGCATCGTGGTCGCCGTCCGCTGCGGCAAAGCTCTGGGGATGACCTGGGGCGAACTCGCGTTGTTCAAGGACGTGGGGAAACTGGCGTGCGCCGCCGCGTGCGCTGCGCTCGTGACCGCGCTCGTGCGCGTCGTGTTGGTTGAAACGATGCCGCCGTTTTTCGTGCTCGCCATCTGCGGCGTGGTCTTCGCGTGCGTGTATCTCGCGGGCGTGTGGCTGTTCAAAATTTTGTCGCCGGACGAACGCGTCGGGGCGGGGCGCGCGCTGCGCACGCTGCAACGCCGCACGACACACTGGCGACGCGCGGCAAACGATGTCGCCGGATGAAAGACCGGGTGAAAGGCCAAGTGAAAGGCCGAGCGCAAGACTGGATGAAAGGTCGAGTGAAAGGGAAGTAAAGGTTTTGGCCGGACAGACCATCCACGATCTGTTATCACGCAAGTTGCTGTTGCCGCTCACGCGGGCGCAGCGTCTGGCGCGCGCCTCGCGTCGTCCGGCGATGCGCGCGTTCTATGAAGGCATGCGCTTTCGTCGCCAATCCGCCGCGTGGAATGAAGAACAGAGGCGCGAGTGGATGCTCAAGCGTCTGCGCCAAGTCGCGCGCCGCGCCGCAAGTGAAACCGTCTATTACCGCGAACTGTTCGCGCGCGCCGGATTCGACCCGCAGGCCGATTTCAGCTTCGACGATTTCGCGCGCCTTCCCGTGCTCGAACGCGAAGACATACGACAGGCCGGACGCGCGCTCATCTCGAACGCCGTGCCCGCCGCGCAACTGCGCAAGGATTCGACGGGCGGTTCGACCGGCGAGCCGACCGAGGTGTGGTTGGGGGCGGAGGAGTTGGGCTGGCGCGAGAGCGCGCTGGAATATCCGATGCGAAAGATCGGTGCGCCGACAGGCACGCCGACGGGTTATCTCTGGGGGCATCATCTCGATCCGGTCGCGCGCGCAACTTGGCGCGAGCGTTATCACGATTTCGAGTCGAACGTTCGCTGGTTCGATTGCTTTCGCCTGTCGCCGGACGTGCTCGCGAGCTACCACGCGGAGTTCACGCGCTGGCGTCCGCGCTGCATCATCGCTTACGCGAGCGCGCTCGCGTCTCTCGCCGAGTTCGTGCTGTCGGAAAATCTGGAGAGCAACTACCCGACGCGCTGTTTCGTCACGGGCGCGGAGAAACTGCTGCCCGCGCAGCGCGCGTCAATCGAGCGTGCCTTCCCCGCGCGCGCCGTACACGAACGCTACGGCAGCCGCGATGTCGGCATCATGGGCTTTCAGATCGAGCCTGCGCGCACGCACGACTTCGCAGTTGACTGGCAGAACGTCCTTGTCGAACCGGAGACGACGGAAGCGGAGTCTCCAATTCTCATCACGAAACTTCATGCCGACGCGATGCCGATGCTTCGTTATCGCGTGGGCGACGTGGGGCGTTTCCCGGCTGACGGCAAGCCGGGGCATCCGGCGTTTGTCTTGCACGAAGTTCTGGGGCGCGAGGCGGATCGCATCTGGCTGCCGGACGGACGCTGGGTCGCCGGGCTGCAAATGCCGCACATGCTCAAAGATTATCCCGTGCGCGAGTTTATGTTTCTCCAACGCCCGGACTACTCGGTCGAGCTTCAAGTGATCCCGCAAAACAATTTCGGCGAAGACTCGCGGCGGAGTATCTTGGAGACGGTGGAGGCGAATCTGCCCGGCCTCGCCGTGAGCCTCGCGCTCGTCCAGAGCATCCCGCGCACGCGCGCCAACAAACTCCGACCCGTGGTGAGCGAAGTCAAACGCACGGAAGAAACAAAGGCCGGAAACAATGAGGGCAACGATGACGGAAGTTGAGCGTCGAAAACAGTCGTGTGAGGACGCGCGCGTGGCCGTGGCGAAGACGCCCGCGCCGCGCTACCCGTCCGCCGACGCTGTGACGGCGGAGGCGACTTCCGGCACGGACGACATCTCCCGCGCGCTCGCGCGTCTCGCGCGCGAACTCGGTTGGGGCGACAGTGAGCGCGGCGCGTTCTCCAAGCTCATCCCGCGCGGCGCGCGCGTGCTCGTCAAGCCGAATTTCGTGACGCACGAAAATCAGGGCGCGGGCGGCATCGAACCTTTGGTGACGCACGCGTCGCTCGTGCGCGCCGTGGTCGAGGCGTTGTTGCAGACGGAGGCGGCGGAAGTTTCGGTCGGCGACGCGCCCGTGCAGGGCTGCGACTTCGCGGCGCTCTTGCGGGAGACGAAACTCGCAGAGTGGTCGGATGAACTGATGCGGCGCGACGGTCGCTTTCGCGGCATACGCGATTTCCGCCGGACGATCTCCGTGTTTCAAGACGGCGTGCGCGTCGCGTCGGAAAACCTGCGCGACGAGTCGGAGTTCACGCTCTTCGATCTCGGCGGCGAGAGTCTGCTCGAACCGATCACGGACGAGAGCGGCGCGTTTCGCGTGACGTGCTACGACCCGCGTTTGATGCGCAAGACGCACGCGCCCGGCCGGCATCAATATCTCATCGCGCGCGCCGTGTTAGACGCGGATGTCGTCGTCAATTTGCCGAAGTTGAAGACGCACAAGAAGGCCGGGATCACCTGCGCGCTCAAGAACCTGATCGGCATCAACGGCAACAAGGAATATTTGCCGCATCATCGCATCGGCGGCGCATCCTTTGGCGGCGATTGTTACCCCGGCGCAAACCCTCTCAAGCGTTCGCTCGAATTCGTGCTCGACCGGCAGAACTCCACGGCGCGTCCCGCGCTCGGCAAAGTCTGGCAGGGCTTGGGCGTCCAACTCGAACGCGCGGCGCGGCTCGCGGGCGACAGTCTCGGCGTCGAAGGTTCTTGGTCGGGCAACGACACGGTCTGGCGCACCGCGCTCGATCTCAACCGCGTCATTTTGTACGGGCATCGAGACGCGACTTTCGCAGACGCGCCCGCACGGCTCGTCGTGCACATCGCAGACGCGGTGGTGGCGGGACAGGGCGACGGGCCGCTCGCGCCCGAAGCGTTGCCGCTCGGTCTGCTTCTGGGTTCGTGGAACGCGGCGGCGATGGATTGGGTGGGCGCATACCTGCTCGGCTACGCGCCGGCGCACGTCTCGATTGCGCGCGAGGCGTTCGGCGAATTTCGCTGGCCGCTCACGACGTTTGCGCACGAAGCGGTGCGCGTGTGCGGCGACTTGGGCGAGGGCGCGGCGGACGAACTGCTCGGCGCGCGCAAGGAGCCGCTTTTTCGAGTCAAACATCCGGCGGGCTGGCGCGACGCCGCCGCTCCCGCCGTCGCCGTCAACGGCGCACACGCGCCGGCGCACGGCCACACTCGAAGTCAAACTCGAAGTCAAACTCGAAGTTCATCTCAAAGTTAGTTCTCGTTCAAAGTTACTTCTCGAAGGAAACAGGGAAACGCTGCTTCAACTTTTTTTAAGACCATGTGCGGAATTGCCGGATTAGTCATAGCTCAAAACAGACGCGCCGGGGCGACGGATGAATCGGTCGCGCGGATGATTCGCGCGCTCGCACGGCGCGGGCCTGACGGCGAAGGCGTCGAGCTTTGGCCTGCGTCGTGCGCCGCGCTCGGCCATCGCCGCCTCGCCATCTTCGACTTGAGCGAGGCCGGACGCCAGCCGATGCTCTCGAAGGACGGCACGGTCGGCATCGTCTTCAACGGCGCGATCTACAACTTCCGCGAGTTGCGCGCGGAACTCGCGGCGCGCGGTTGCGAGTTTTACAGTCAGACGGATACGGAAGTGCTCGTCGAGGGTTATCGCGCGTGGGGCATTGACGCGTTGGTCGAGCGTCTGCACGGCATGTTCGCCTTCGGGTTGTGGGACGAACGCGCGCAGAAACTTTTTCTCGTGCGCGACCGCCTCGGCGTCAAGCCGCTCGTCTATGCGTGCGCGCCTGACGGACGCCTCGGCTTCGCTTCAAACGTGCGCGCGCTTCGCGCCGCCGGAATGCTCGGCGAGATTGATGCCGGGTCGGTGGCCGAGTATCTCGAATTCGGTTTCGTGACGGACGGGCGTTCGATCTATCAGGGCGCGACGAAAGTTCCGGCGGCAACTATCGTCGAATGGTCTGCGCGCGAGGCGACCGCGACGGCGCGCACTTACTGGTCGCCGCCCGTCGCGCCTGAGTCTCATGCGTCCGGCAACGCGGCGCAGTTCGATGAAGCGGTCGAAGAAGTTGAAAGATTGTTTTTGCGAGCCGTCGAGATGCGGCTGTTTGCGGACGTGCCGGTCGGCGCGCTTTTGTCGGGCGGCGTGGATTCGAGCCTTGTCTGTTGGGCGATTGCGAAACTCGGCGGCGACGTGACGGCCTACACCATCGGCACGCCCGGCGACCCGCTCGACGAGACGGCGGACGCGCGTGCCACCGCCGCGACGCTCGGCATCTCGCATCGCGTCCTCGATCTTTCGGCGACCGACGCGCCCGACGTTTCGGAACTCGCGGCAGCCTACGCCGAACCGTTCGCCTGTTCGTCCGCGCTCGGCATGCTGCGCGTGTCGCGCGCCGTCGCGCCCTCGGCCACAGTGCTTTTGACGGGCGACGGCGGCGACGACGTGTTTCTCGGCTACCCCGAACATCGCCACCTCTGGCTCGCCTCGCGCCTCGCGCGCCGCACGCCCGCCGCAGCCGCGAGCCTCTGGTCGAACCTCTTGCGCACGCGCTTGCCACGTCGCGGACTCGCCCGCCGCGCCGCTTCGTTTCTAGACTACACGACCGGCGGCCTCGGCGCGGTGACGAACGCGCGCGACGGCCTGCCCGTCTATCAACAACACTCGATCCTCGGCGAACGGCTCGCGGGCGCGTCGCTCGCGCAGCGCGACATCCCGCGTTCGCGCGAATCGGCCCGGCGCGTGCTCGCGGAATTCTTGGAGTACGACCGGCGCACGCGCTTTACGGGCGAATACCTGCCGAAAGTTGACGGCGCGACGATGCACTACGCGCTCGAAGCGCGCTCGCCGTTCCTAGATCAAAAGCTGTGGGAATACGCCGCCGCGCTGCCGTTCGAGCTGCGTCTCAAAGGCGGCGCTTTGAAAGCGTTGTTGCGGGAACTGGCGCGGCGTCGAATTGGCGAGCGCGTGGCGCGTGGTCGCAAGCGCGGCTTCGGCATCCCGGCGACGCGCTGGATGGCATCGCGTTGGCGCGCGCGCGTGGAAGAGACGCTCCGGGATTCCATCCTCGCGCGTGAAGGATGGATCGACGCGGGGAACGCGCTCAAGCGATTCGCCGTCGAAGCCGAGCGCGGCGAAGCCTCTTTGCAGACGTGGTATCTCTTCGTGCTCGAAACATGGATGCGGCACGAGCGCAGCGCAAACGTCTTCGAGCCGCCCGCCGGAAACGTCGAGCGTCTGACGATGACGACACTGAGCGCGCGCGCAGCACTTGAAACGGACGCAACGGAAGTTGCCGATGAAGTTGTTACCGGCGATGTTAACGAAGCCGCTCCTGTTGCGGCGGCGATAAACGGGGATAGCCACGCGGCATGAGCGCGGCTGTTGATGAAGGTTGCAGAGAGACAAATCTGCTGCTGAGAGGAAAGCGTTTGAGTCGAATATTGAGAGGCAAGTATCTGGGTCGCAACTATCGCCGCACATGCCTTTTTCTCGTCACCTGTCACCTGTCACTTGTCAGTGTCGTTTAAGATGAAACCGAACGTCCTCCTATTCATAGACAGCTTCGCGCAGGGCGGAACCGAGCGTCAGGTGGTGCAACTCGCGCGCCTGCTCTCGGAGAGCGGGCGTTATCAAGTTCATCTCGCGTGTTTGAACGGCGAGGGCGTGCTGCGCGCCGAAGCGGAGCGTCTCGGCTTTACGAACATCCCCGAATTCCCGCTCACCTCGTTTTACGACCGCAACATGCTCGCGCAACTGCGACGCTGCGCCGCTCTCTTGCGCGAACGCTCGATTGACATCGTCGAGACGCACGACTTCTACACGAACATCTTCGGCATGTTTGCCGCCGCGCGCGCACGCACGCCCCGCGTACGAATCGCCTCGCGACGTGAAACCGACGGCACGAAGTCGCGCGGGCAAAAATGGGTGCAGCAGCGTGCCTTCGCGCTCGCCGATGCTATCGTCGCCAACGCCGAAGCGGTCAGGCAGGAACTCATCAGAGACGGCGTGCCGCCCGCGAAAATTCAGACGATCTACAACGGCATGGACACCGCGCGCGTCGCGCCGCGCCCGGACTTACGGCGCGAAGATGCGCTCGCGCTCCTGGGTCTCCCGCGCGAAGAAGAAGGCGGCGACGGCAGCCGCCGCCCGAAACGTCGTTTCGTGAGCATCGTCGCCAACATGCGACACGCCAATAAAGATCAGGCGATGTTTTTGCGGGCGGCGCGACGCGTGCGCGAAGCCGTGCCGGAGGCGGCGTTTGTGCTCGCGGGCGAAGGCGAGTTGCGCGAATCTCTCATCGCGTACGCCCGCGAACTCGGTCTCGCGGATTGCGCTTTCTTCACGGGGCGTTGCGCGCACGTGCCGGAGTTGCTGGCGGTGTCAGAGGTGTGCGTGCTCAGTTCAAACGGGACGGAAGGTTTTTCTAATTCGATCATCGAGTACATGGCCGCCGCGCGTCCGGTGGTGGCGACGGACATCGGCGGCGCGCGCGAAGCCGTCGTCGAAGGCGAAACGGGCTACGTCGTCGCGCCGGGCGACGACGCCGTGCTCGCGTCGCGCATCACCTCGCTGCTCACAGACGCGGAGGGCGCGCGACGCATGGGCGAGCGGGGCTTACAGGTGGTGAAAGAAAAGTTCTCCTGCGCGGCGCAGGTCGAACGCGTGGAGAATTTGTACGAGCGTCTGCTGACGCAAAAACGCGCCGCGCCGCAAACGCGCCTTGAAGCGGGCGCGCGACACGAAAGCGCGCGATAGACAACGTGCAAGCACGAGAGACAACGCAAGCGAAATTGGAACAAGTGCGACGAATGGAACGAGCAGGCGAAAACATTGACGCGACGAACACCGACGCGATGAACGCCGACGCGACGCCGAAGGCAGCGCGGCGCGCGGTGCGTGTGCTCATCGTCGCGCCGTCGCTCGGCATACTCGGCGGGCAGGCGGTGCAGGCCGCGCGTCTCGTCGTGCGTCTTCAGGCCGAGCCGTCGCTCGAAGTTTCGTTTCTGCCGGTCAACCCGCGCCTGCCCGGTCTCTTCGGCAAGTTGCAGCGGATCAAGTACGTCCGCACCGTCCTGACTTCCATCGCTTACGTCACGTCGCTGCTGGCGCGTGTGCGACGCTTTGACGTGATACACATTTTCTCCGCGTCTTATACTTCCTTCGTCATCGCGCCGACGCCCGCCATCCTCTGCGCCAAACTCTACGGCAAAAAGATCGTGCTGAATTATCGAAGCGGCGAGGCGGAAGACCACCTGCGTCGCTGGCGGCGCACCGCGATTCCGACCATTCGCCTTGTGGACGAGATCGCCGTGCCTTCCGGTTATCTCGTGGACGTGTTCGCGCGCTTCGGCCTCCACGCGCGTTCCATCTACAACTTCGTGGAGACGGATCGTTTTCGTTTTCGCCGTCGAAAGCCTCTGCGCCCCGTCTTCCTCTCGAACCGCAATCTCGAACCGCTCTACAACGTCGGCTGCATCCTGCGCGCGTTCGCCGTCGTCCAGAGGCGTTTCCCCGAAGCCGCTCTGACGGTGGCGGGCGACGGCAGCCAGCGCGCCGGACTCGAACAACTCGCGCGCGAACTCGACTTGCGAAACACGGAGTTCGTCGGGCGCGTGGAGCAGTCTCGCATGCACGAGCTCTGCGAGCGCGCGGACATCTACCTGAACAGTTCCAACATAGACAACATGCCCGGCTCGATCATAGAGGCTTACGCGGCGGGCTTGCCCGTCGTGACGACGGACGCGGGCGGCATCCCTTATATCCTGACAGACGGCGAGACGGGCTTGATGGTCAAGCGCGGCGACCACGAAGCTCTCGCCGCCGCAGCGATCCGTTTGTTGGAAGACGGCGAGTTGGCGGAAGGGATTGCGGGGAACGCGCTCGCGGCGTGTCGGCGTTACAGTTGGGCGGCGGTGCGGGATGAATGGCTCAAACTCTATTTCGAGTTGGCGCATGAGAATGCCGCTATCAGGCCGTCAACTCTTCCAACGCGGGTCGGGAGCAACACGAACGCTTGAGAGGCGTCGAAGCGAAAGGCGCACGGGAAAGTCGCCGCACAGGGAGTCGCCGCACAGGGAGTTGCTGCACAGGGAGTCGCCGCGAGGCGAAGTTGAATGATTAAAGTTTTGCGAAAACTGAAAGGCCGGAGTTTTGACGAGTTGCGCGTGCGCGGCGCGCAGTCCGCCGCGTGCCTTGCGGAACGCGCGGGACTTTCAGCGGACGCGCGCCTGCCCGCCGATGCTGCGTTCTTCCGTCTGCTCGACGCGTCGCGGTTCGACGGCAGCAACAACGGCGACGGCGCACAACTCACTCCCGAATCCCTGCACGCACATTTCCGCGCGCGCCCGTCGCACGCCTTCTTCGCAGCCTTCAACGCGCCGGACGAGACGCGCGCCGCGCTCGCCACGCGCTTTGGCGGCGACGCGCGCTCGTCGCTCGTCGCGCGC
>DASYMM010000460.1:0-14532 GCA_036009085.1 Pyrinomonadaceae bacterium
CCGTCGTGCACGCAACTTCGGCACGGTTAAGTTAACGATGATATTCAATCGGACTCGCGGTCGGGCGCATGCCGGGAGTTAGCCCTTCACTCCGATAAAAACTACATGCTCTTCGGGATATTGATCTCGCTGCATGAGGACGCACTTGCATCCCGTCTCCTTCAAGGTTCTCAAGTATTCTTCCTCGGCCAGTGAGCTATAGTAGAAATCCAGCCCGCGCATCTGCCCCGTTATCTCACCGTCCACGCCGCCCGCGGTAAACAGTATGACGCCGCCCTGTGCGAGAGCCTCACACAGTCTCAAGACCACACGGCGTTGTTCAGAGTAAGGCACGTGGAAGATGCTATCCCAAGCAATGATCGCATCGTACTGCTCCCGAGGTTGCCACTCACAAATGTCAGCCAGGATAAAGCGCGAACCCGCATGACGCTTACTTGCCTTTTCGACCATCGCCTCTGACACGTCAATCCCTGTAACTTGAAATCCTGCATCCAGCAACGCTGCGACTATTCTGCCGCCGCTGCCGCAACCGACATCGAGCGCGTTCCCTTTGCTCGCGGTGAGCTTGATGGCCGCCCGGACAAAATCAAGGCCAGCCGTTGATCGCTCCTGTTGGTCGTCCCACCAAGCGGCGATCCTGTCGTACAAATGGCCTGTGTCTGTCGGCTTCATAATCGAGAGGGTTGACGCATGCTATCACCCGCCGCGCATTTGTGGCGTATCAACGCCATTTGAAGATGGAGATGATGTTGGAGAAGTCATCGCTCCAGACGGGGCGTTCGGGGCGGCCTTCGAGTTGTTGCCAGCGCGCGGTGTCGGCGGCGAGCGTCGCCACGTCTTCGGGGCGGCGCGACATGACGACCCATTGCGAGGGTTCTTTGCCGCTTGGTTGGTTGCGCGCGGTGTCGTCGTAGACGAGGCAGGAGAGGTTTCGCGCGCGGGCTAAGTCGGCGACGACCGGGTGGAGGTCGAGGCTGCGGTTGGAGATGTGGAAGACGAGGAGGCCGCCGGGCGCGAGTTTGGAGAGATAGAGGTCGAGGGCTTCGAGGGTCATCAGGTGCATGGGGATGGCGTCGGAACTGAAGGCGTCGAGGACGATGAGGCCGTAGTGCGCGGGCGGCGCGTTTTGCAGTTGGAGGCGCGCGTCGCCGAGCGAGATTTGGACGGGCGCGTTGGCGCAGTAGGAGAGATATGTGAAGTAAGCCGGGTCGCGCGCGATGCGGACGACCGCCGGGTTGATTTCGTAGAATGTCCAACTCTGCCCGGCGCGCGTGTAAGCCGTGGTTGCGCCCGTGCCGAGGCCGACGATGGCGACGTTCTGGCCGTTGGCGGGTTGCTCATCGAAAGTTTTGAAGACGTGGCCGAGCGGCCCTTCGCGGTGATAGTAAGAGAGCGGTTCGCAGTGGCTTGCGAGCGCGAGCCTCTGCCGCCCGTGAATGGTCGTGCCGTGATAGAGCCAGTGTGTGTCGCTCGCGTTGTCTTGCGTCACGCGGAGCGTGCCGAAGAAGTTGCGTTCGGCGACGAGCGTTGTGCGTTCGAGTGCGGCGTGAAAACTGCTGCCGAGCATACAAGCGCCGAGCGCGAGCGCGAAGCGCACGGGGCGACGACGGAACAGATAACTGATGATGAGCGGCACGCCCACGACGAGCGCGAGACCCTGCACCCAGTCGAACGCAAAACGACGGACGACGAGCGCGAGCGAGATCGTCAGGAGCGCGACGCAGGCCGGGACGCCCAAGTCTAGCCAACGCTCGCGGGGCGTGTCTCCGTTGGCGTTGGTGACATGAGTGACATGAGCGACATGGGCAACGTCGGCTGCGTCGGCAGCGTCGCCGCCGACACGGACGACGACGCCTGCTCTCCCTGCGGCGCGCGGGAGCAGCAGGCACGTCAAGACGATGACGAGCGGGTATTCGAGCGTCGTGTTGAAGAGCGCGGGCGCGAGGAGCGCGTTGAAGAGTCCGCCGAGCACGCCGCCGACAGACATCAGCAAGTAGAACTCTGCGAGATGGCGTACGGAGGGGCGGTCTGCGGCCAACTGCGCGTGGCACGCGAGCGCGGCGACGAAGAAGAAGAAGAGATGCGAGACGAGGAGCAGCCAGACGGGCTGCGTCGCGCCGGAGAGATAGAGGAGCGTGAAGATGAGCGCGACGCCCGGCAGGATGCGCGCGAGCGTGCGCGGTTTGAAGAGTTGGCGGCGGGCGAAGGCGAAGACGAGCGTGAGCAGGTAGAGCGAGAGCGGGACGACCCAGAGCAGCGGAAGCGAGGCGATGTCGGTTGAGAAGTAGGTGGTGACGCCAAGCATCAAACTCGACGGCACGAACGCGAGCGCGACCCAACGCAGACGCCGCCGCCACGTTAGAGTCTCAAGCGTCCCGACTTGTGCCGCGTCGTGCTCGTCCTGCGTGTCGTGCGTTTCCTGCGAAAGTGAATTTGCTTGCGCCTCGCCCGTTGTTGTCGCACGCGCGTCGTTCGCTCCCGTGTTGCGCGGGTCGTGCGAGACGTGGGTTGTGCGGGCGGAAGTTTCCTCCGTCTCGCTCTGTTTCGTTTGACGCCGCAGCAGGGCGTAGGCGCAGGCCGCGAGCAGGACGAAGAGCAGCGCGTAGACGAACGACCAGAGGCGGCTTTGCCCGCGCAGCGCGAGCATCGGTTCGAGGAGCAGCGGGTAGCTCAAGAGCGCGAGGAGGCTGCCCGCGTTGCTTGCCGCGTAGAGAAAGTATGGATCGCGCGAAGCGGTTTGGCGCGTCTCCGCGAACCATTTCTGTAGGAGCGGGCTGAAGGTTGAGACGGTGAAGAAGGGAAGTCCCACCGTCCAGAGCAGACTTCCCAACAACCAGAGCGACGGGTTGCCTTCGCGCGGCACGGAGCGTGCGGTCGCTTCCGAAATCAGAATGGGAAACGTCAGTGCGGTTAAAAGCAGGAGGAGAATTTGCGCGCCGACTTGCTGGCGGAGGCTAAAGTATTTGGAGACGAGGAGCGCGTAGGCGTAGCCCGCGAGCAGCATCGCCTGAAAAAAGAGCATGCAGGTGTTCCACACGGCGGGCGTGCCGCCGAGGAGCGGCAAGAGCATCTTCGCCACCATCGGCTGCACCCAGAACAGAAGCGACGCGCTCGTGAACAACGTCGCCGCAAAGAGAAGTGTCAACGCGCTTGAGCGTCTTGGCATGTGCTTTCTCGTCAGGCGGCGGCGGAACGCGCGCGGAGCGTGGTGCGGATGAGGGCATTGAATTTTTCGGCGTGCTCGGTTTGCGGCATCATGCGGCAGCGGTCGAAGACTTCGAGACGCGCGTGCGCGTTGAGATTGAGCAGCGCGGCGGCCTGTGCGACGGGCGTAGTCAAATCCTGCTTGCCCCAGACGAGCGTGACGGGTTGCTTGAGGCGTGCAAAGGCTTCGCGCGTGTCTGTGTTGAGATAGCCGGAGAGGAAGGCTGCGACGGCGTGCTGCGCGCCGGGTTGATGGCTCGCGGTATAGTAGTGCGCGATGAGTCGCGGGGTGGCGAAGCTCCGGTCGTAGAAGAGACGCGTGCGCGCGTAGTCGCGGAGGCTCCGCTCGCTCGTCATGGCGTTGTAGAAGGACGCGCCGAGGACGGGCGAATGGAGCAGGCCGTAGAAGGCCGCGCCGGGCAGATCGGGACGCGCGCTGGTCGTGTCCACAATGTTCGGGGCGACGAGCGTGAGCGATGCGACGAGCGCAGGGTGTTCGTCTGCGACGCGCACGGCGAAGGCCGCGCTCAGCCCGCTGGCGACGAGGTGCGCGGGGCTGCGGACTTCTTCGCGGAGGAAATCGCGTATGAAAGCTGTGTAGAGATCCGCGGAGTAGGGCGCGCTCGCAAGTTTGTCGGAGAGGCCGAAGCCGGGGAGGTCGGGCGCGTAGGCGCGGAAATCCGCGGCGAGCGCGTCGAAGTTTTTGCGCCACATGAAAGAGGACGCGCCCGCGCCAGTGTCATGCAAAAAGAGTAGCGGCTCGTGTTCGTCCGAACCCGCGACGCGATAGAAGACGCGCCCGTGCGCGTCAAGGTCGGGCGCAAACTCGCGCGCCTCGCCGCCGCGCGCGTCGTCCTCCGGCTCGGACACGACGCCGCGCGCGATTGACGCGTTGACCGCCGCCAGCGCAGCCACGCCCGCCCCGCCCGCGAGGAAGAGTCCCTTCCAGAGTTTTTGCTTCACGCTCATAAATAATAAAGGAGGAAAGGCGAAACCACGAAACCACACCAAGCGACACTAAATTTGTTTCGTGTCCGTTCGTGTGGCTTCGTGGTTACTGCCTTTCTCTCTTGATGAGAGGCGTTTTACTCACCTCCGACATTCGCGTCTAAACAAATGCGAAGTCGAACTGCTCTTGATGGACGCGCTCGTCGCTCGTGATGTCCACCGCGCCGAGATAGTCTTCGATCTCCGTGAGCACGTCGCGTTCGGTCGAGCGCAAGGCGCGTGAGACTTCCGGGTTGATGCGGAGCGTCGTCTGTTTGATGCCGTCGCCGTTCATGCCGCGCGAGAGGCGGCGCGCTTCGTCGAGAATCTCGTAGCAGACCGTTTGCGCGGACTTGACCAGCCCCGCGCCCTGACAATACGGGCACGGCGAACAGAGCGTGCGTTCGAGCGATTGCTTGACGCGCTTGCGGGTCATGATGACGAGGCCGAAGTCGTTGAACGAAAGCACCTTCGTCGGCGACTTGTCATCGCGCAGAGCGTCTTGCAAGGCGGCCATCACGCGGTTGCGATTGCGCCGGTCTTCCATGTCGATGAGGTCGAGCACGATGATGCCGCCGAGGTCGCGCAGTCTGATCTGGCGCGCGATCTCGTCAACCGCTTCCATGTTCGTGCGCGTGATCGTGTCTTCGAGCCGCGTGCCGCCGCGCCCGACGAACTTCCCAGTGTTCACGTCAATCGCCACCAGAGCTTCCGTCTGGTTGATGACGAGATAGCCGCCCGACTTCAACCACACGCGCGGCTTGATCGCTTTGTCAATCTCGGCCTGCACGCCGAAGGCTTCGAGGATCGGCTCCTCGCGCGTGTAGAGCTTGACGCGCTTGACGAGACGCGGCTGGATGCGATTGATGAACTCGACGATGTTTTGATATTCCTCTTCGGAATCAACGCGGATGGCCGCGAAGTCGTCCGAGAGTTGATCGCGCAGGATGCGCTGGACGAGGTCGAGGTCTTTGTGCGTGAGCGTCGGGGCTTTCTGTTTCTCGGCGGTGCGGCGTATGTCGAGCCACGTGCGGACGAGATAGCGCGCGTCGTCTCTCAAGTCTTGCTCGCTGATGCCGATGCCTGCGGTGCGGACGATGAAGCCGCCCGAAGGCACGTCTTCCGTTTCGCGTATGTCCTTGATCAACTTGCGCAGGCGTTGCCGCTCGCTGTCCGATTCGATCTTGCGCGAGACGCCGACATGCTCCACGGTCGGCATGTAGACGAGGAAGCGACCGGGCAGCGCGATGTGCGAAGTGATGCGTGCGCCCTTCGCCGCAATCGGCTCTTTCGCGATCTGTACGAGAATTTCCTGACCTTCGCGCAGGAGGTCTGTGATGAGCGGCGTGTGTCGTTCGCGACGGTCGCGGCCACCACCACCGCCGCTACGACCACCACCATCGGCACGGCCTGCGCCGCCGTCGCTGCGACCACCGCCACCGCCGGGAGCGTCGCCGCCGCGCGGTGCGTCCGTGCGCTCTCCGCGTTCTGCGCCTTCGCTGCGTTCGGGACGCGCGCCGCTGCGTTCGTTGCGTTCGTTGCGACCGCCACGATCTCCGCGTTCGTTGCGACCGCCGCGCGCCTGCTGCTGTCGGCCTCTGGGTTCGGGACGCGATTCGGGGCGCGCCTCCGCGCGCGATTCGGGTCGCGTCTCCGCGCGCGGCTCTGGTCGCGTCTCGGCGCGCGGTTCGGGACGCGCTTCCTGCACCTCTTCAACCGCCTCCGTTTCCAACTCAATTGGCGCGGTTACTTCTTCCGCCTCGCCGTTTGAACGATCCGCCTCGCCGCCGTTCTCACCCGGCGCGCCTGCGGGGCGACGATTGCGTCGCCGCCCGCCGCGCCGCGCAAACTCTTCGCGCGCGCCGCGACGTGACTTCACGCCCGCTTCTGCGTCAGGAGACGTTTGATTCGCGGCTGCCGCGTCGTCCGGCGCGTTGCCTTCCGCGTTCGCGTCGCCAGCGGCCTCGCTGCCCGTTTTAGACTTACTGCCGCGACGCGTCGAACCGCCCTTCGTCGCCGCAGACTTGCCCTTCGCAGCAGACTTCTTGCTTGCCGCTTCTTTCGTCGTGCGCGAACGGCTGCTCTTCTTCGCGCCGGTTTCGTCCGACGCCGCCGACTCGTCTGTCGCCGCATCGCTCGCGGCGGCCTTCTTGCCTTTGCCCGCCGTCGTCGCCGAGCGGCGCGATTTGCTCGCTTTGCCGCGCGCCGAAGTTGTGGCTTCTTCGCTGCCTGTCGAGGTCGCGCCCTCCGTGGCCTTGTCGTCGTCGCTCACGCGCTCGAACGATTGCGCCTGCACGCCGGTCACAGCCGTATCGTCCGCATCCTCTATGAACGCGGAGACGGTTGCCGCCACCGCCGGTTGGACGGCTCCGACCGAACGCGGCTCATCGGAATCGTCGTCGTCGGCGATGCGCTCGAAGGAACCGCTGCCGGCGTTGATGTCTTCGGAGGAGAGCAGCGAGCCGACTTCGGCTTCGCGCGTAGTCTCCATGTCGAACTCGACGGCGTGAATCTGATCCGTGAGACGTTCCTGCAAGCGCGCATCCTTGAACATCTCGCCGTTAGTGGCCGCGGCCTCGTCGTCAACGATGCGCTCGAACGAGTTGTCCGCCGCGACGAAGGGCGTGTCAATCTCTTCGCGCGCGGCGAGGCGCGCCCGCACGTCTTCCGTAAAACTCGTGGTCGGCGGTGCGACGTTGCTACCGCTGCCGCTGCCGCTTCCGGCTGCCGCTGCCGCCGCGCCGACTTCGCGTTGCGAATCTTCGCGCCCGCCGCGACGTTTGCGGTCGCGCCGCCCGCGCCCTCCGCGCGTGTCCGCCGCGCCTTCTTCGGTTTCATCCTGTGCGGCGGCGTGCGTCGTGAGCGGTGCGCGCTCGGCCTGCGCCGCGCGCGGCTCCGCAATGCCGGTCGCGTCTTCTTCTTCTTCGTCTTCCTCGTCGTCGCCCCCGGCGATGACGGGTTGCGCGCGTTCCTGCGCCGTCTCCATCTGGTGTTCGCGTTCGAGGCGCGAGCGTTCGATCTTGTCTGCGGCGGCGCGCGCGGCGGTGGCGGCGTCCGCGCCTTCGGTCTTCGTCTTGTCAACGACGATGCGCTCGAACTCTTCTTCTTCGTCGAAGAAATCGGAGACGTAGAGGAAGGCGTCGCGCTCAAGGCCGATGTCCACGAAGGCCGACTGCATGCCGGGCAGCACGCGCATCACGCGCCCCTTGTAGATGTTGCCGACGATCCCCTGCCCGTCTTCGCCGCGTTCGATGTAAAACTCCGTGACCTTGCCATTCTCGATGATGGCGATCTTCTTTTCGCGCCCGTTGACGCTGACGATTAATTCTTTCGACATGAGAAAATTTTTTTACTCCTGATGCTTGCCCGACGGCGCGCGTTCCGAGTGAAGGGCGGCGGTCGTGGTATGGAAATAGAGCGGGCAACTTGTCGCCGCTACAGCGGCGGTCGTGCGCTATCGAACTGTTCATTGTCGAGCGCAGGCGTTCAAGTACCTCGCAAACCGGAAGCGACGCCGCAACCGGGGCGGCGTGCGCGTATGAGAGATGAGATGTATTTCGGGCGTGGAAGGCCGACGGCGGGACGCGTGCTCAACACAAACGACTGTTCTGCGGTTTGGAACGGGAAGCGCGCCTCGCGCGGCAAGGGCTGTGTGTGCCCGCCACCGGGAAGCGCCACTTCCGCTGGAGCGGAAAAGCGATTTGAACTGTTCACCAGAAACTCCGTCGAGCCGTCGGCGGGTTGCGCGCCGTGCGAGAGGCCGCGAAGACGCCGACTGGCGCGTGAGCTTATCGCGCGTCCCGCGCCGCGAGTATCAAACTCGCTCGCGCTTCCAGACACCCATGCTCTCCGGCCTGACGTTTCCAGACTCTCGCCAGCAACAGCAGATGGCCTCTTGTCTCGCAGCGCACAAAAAAAGCGCGCGCTCGACAACCCATCAACGGCTTCAAATATCTCATCAACAATCGCGGAACCATTGCCCGCGACGCTGCAAAAAAATGTGTCTCGTCTATGCGAAGTGCAAACTTGAATCCGGTCGCGACTGGCAGCGCGTCTTCTGCGCCATGCCAACAAATCCCGGTAGGACGAGGCAAAGTGAGTATAACCGAGAGATTGGCGAAACGCGAGTAAAGATGCGCGGAGGCGTTGTCCTCATGTGATTTGAACCCTCTGTGCCCCATCCGTGTGCTCTGTGTCTGTGGTGGTGAGTCTTACTGAAATAAGCCTTCACCACCGCAGACACAGAGCACACGGATGGGGCACAGAGGAAAACTGGCACCAAGACACTACTAAGCAGTGTCTGTCGTTGACCTATGGGAGATTTTGGCGATAATGTCTTGCGAAGTCAGCCCGGCGCGCAGCGTCTATCTTTCGCGTCGTCTTAATTCTCCCGCTTCGTTTGTTCGACGTTCTAATACATTTCAACTTTCAGGAGAGCATCGAGAATGAAACTCACTTACGGTCGTCTGGCCGCGCCCTTGTTGGTCGCTGCGCTGACGCTGATTTCCCCCGGCGGCGCAACGAACGCTCCCGTCTCGGCGCAGCCCGCCGCGCCGGAGACTTTCGCCGCGCAGCAATGCCCCACGGTCACTGTGTCCTGCCCGGACACGGCGCGGGAGAACCTTGAGGGCGGTTTGACCTTCACCGCAAACGTCAGCGGCGGCGACCCGAACGTGACGCCGACCTTCAACTGGACGGTTTCCGCAGGCACGATCAGTTCGGGACAGGGAACCTCCTCCATCGCGGTGGACACGGCGGGCATCGGCGGGCAGACCGTGACGGCGACCGTGGACGTGGGCGGCTTCCCGCGCGAATGTCGCACCTCCAACTCGTGCACCACCTCGATTGATAAGAAGATCGCGTTGCCGGTCAAGTTCGGCGAGTACGTCACGCGCGATCTGAGTGCGAACAAGGCGCAACTCGACAAGTTCGTCCTTGCGCTCCAAAACGACCCGACCGCGCAAGGATATCTCATCGCCTACGGCGGGCGCACGAGCCGCCCCGAAGACGCGCAGAAGGCCGCCGACAACGCGACCGAGTACACGATGAACACGCGGAAAATGGACGGCGCGCGCACGCTCTCAGGCGTCGGCGGCTACCGCGAGCAGCCGACCGTCGAACTCTGGATCGCACAGCCCGGCGCGACGCCCCCGCTGGCAACGCCGACAGTTGATCCGAAGGACGTGAAGCCCGCGCCCGCCAAGCCGACGCCGGCTCCGAAGCCCGCCGCCAAGGGTAAGAAGTCGTAAAGCTAAAGACTCACCGCAGAGGCGTAGAGCCGAACCGCAGAGGGGGCGCAGAGAAGAAATAGTTTTCTCTGCGCCCCTCTGCGTGATCTACGCGCCTCTGCGGTGAATTGTATTGAGCGTCAGTTGACGAATCGCCTGAGTTGGACGCTGACGGCGAAGCCGATGGCGATGAAGGTGGCGAGGACGGAGGAGAGTCCCGCGCTCATCATCGGGAGCGGCACGCCGATGACGGGCAGGAGTCCCAGGGCCATGCCGATGTTGATGAAGATTTGAAAGGCGAGGCCGCCGACGATTGCCATGATGACGAGCATCCCGGCGCGGTCGGGCGCGCGGCGTGCGCCCATCAAAAGACGCGAGAGCAGCACGGCGTAGGCGACGAGCAACAGGAGCGAACCGACGAAGCCCGTGCGTTCAGCCGTCACGGCGAAGATGAAATCGCTGTGCGGTTCGGGCAGGAATTTCAAGCGGCTCTGGGAGTATTCGTCCGACGCGCTGCCCGTGCCCGTCACGCCGCCTTTGCCCACCGAGAGGATTGATTGATAAGTCTGGTAGCCGTAGCCCTTGCGGTCGGCTTTTTCGGGGTCGAGGATGGCTTGAATGCGTTGCTGCTGGTAGTTCTTGATCTTGCCGGTCTTCACGCCGACGAGGTAGGCCGCCGGAATCAGCACCACGCTCAAAGCGAGCGCGGCGAGCACCATCCACATCCGCACCGACGACAGAAAGAGCACCACGGCCAAAAGCGGCAGATACGTGATGACCTGTCCCGCGTCCGGCTCAAGCAGGATCAACCCTGCGGGCAATGCGAGGATGCCGACGCCGACGGCGATCTGAAACCAGGTTAACGCCCCCTGCCTCTGTTTGCCGAAGTAGTAGGCGAGCATCAGCACCGTGGGAATCTTGACGAACTCGGAGGGCTGAAACTGCCCGACGACAGGCATCCTGATCCAGCACTGCTGCCCGTTGATACGTAGGCCGATGCCGGGGATAAGCACGAGGATGAGCAGCACGAGGCCGAAGGCGTAGAAGGCGGGCGCGAAGTGTACGAGCTTGCGATAGTCCGTGAACGACACGGCGAAGAGCGCGACGAGCGAGATCGCCAGCCCGATCAACTGCTTCTTCCAGTAGTTCTCCAAGGGCTGCGCGTTGTGAATCTGCCACGTGCCGAAGAACACGATCCCGGTCGCCAGCAGCGTGAGCAGCCAGTCGAAATCACGAAACCGTCGAGTTTCTAAAATTGCAGACATAACTAAAACAGTGACAAGTGACGAGTGACAGGTGACGAGTTAGTCAATCGGGTTTGACTGGCCTCTAACCTCCGGCTTCTGATCGCTCTTGTTGTTTTGCGCGACCTGCGCCGGTTGCGGTGCGTCCGGGCGGGTCTTGCGGTAATAAACTTCATAGACGGCTTTGGTGGCGGGGGCGGCGAACTTGCCGCCGAAGCCTACATTTTCGATGAGCGCGATGGAGGCGATTTCGGGTTTGTAGGCGGGCGCGTAGGCGACGAACCACGAGTGGTCTTTGTTCTCGCCCACGTCTTTGCCGAGGCTCACGACCTGCGCCGTGCCGGTCTTACCGGCCACGTCGAAGCCGGCCATCTGCACCGCGCCGCCCGTGCCGCCCGGTTGATTCACCACCTGCCACATGCCTTCGACCACCATCTGGTGATGCTCCTCCGAGATCGGCACGACTTTCGGGTTCGGGCGGCTCGTATCGAGCGGCACGAACGTCCGCGCCATGCGCTCCGGCCTGTAATCGAATCTGCCCGGCTCGCCCATCGCCGGAATCGCGCGCACCTCTTTGAGCAGATGCGGCACGAAGAGTTTGCCGCCCACGCTGATCCCTGCAATCGTGCGCAGCATCGCCATCGGCGTCATGTTTTCGTAAACCTGACCGAAAGAGGCGAAGACCGTGTCAATGTCGCCCCAGTCGGCGGCCTTCGGCTGAAACTTCTTCTTGAACTCGCGCGAGGGCGTCCAACTGATGAGTTCGTGCGGCAGGTCAACTCCGGTGCGTTTGTTGAGGTCGAAACTCTCGACCATCTGCATGATGCCTTCGAGTTTCATCTTCAAACCGAGACGATAAAAATAACCGTCGCAGGAATGCTTGATCGCCGTGCGCAAGTCAGGCGAGCCGTGATGTCCCATGCAGCGCGTGAACTTGTTGCCGACGGTGATGCCGCCGCCGCAGACGAGATTCGAGTGCTCGGTCGTGATCTGTCCCTGCTCCAGTCCGGCCACGGCCATCGGAATCTTCCACGTCGAGCCGGGAGGGTAACGCCCGCGTATGGCGCGGTTGTAGAGCGGACGCCTCGGGTCTTTGATGAGCGCGGCGTATTCGGCGCGTCCGGCTTTGGTGGAGATGCGTTGCGAGAAGAGGTTCGGGTCGAACGTGGGCGCGGAGGCCATCGCGAGAATCTCGCCGTTGCGCGGATCGAGCGAGATGATCACGCCGCGACCGGAAGGCGAGTTGCGTAGTTGTTCCTCGGCAGTCTCTTGCATCTCAAGATCAATCGTCGTGACGATGTCCTGACCGGGTTGCGGCAGCACCTTCTCGATCTCGTCCTGAATCCGCCCGCGACTATCGACGATCACTTTGCGGTAGCCGTCGCGCCCGCGCAGGTAATCGTCGTAAGTGGCCTCCAAACCTTCCTGCCCGATGATGTCGCCCGGTTTGAGTCCCTTCACCTTGTACTCGTCGCGCTCCAACTGCTTCGGGTTAACCTCTGCGACGTAGCCGAGGACGTGCGCGAGCACGCCGCTTTCCGGGTAGCGACGCTGCGGCTGCTGCTCGATGCGAAGTTCGGGATGGTCGAAAGCCTGCCGCGCCTCAACCCACTGGATGTCCTCCATCGTCGCGTTCTGTTTGATGATGATGGACTCGAAGGCGGGCTGCGATTTGAGTTCGGCGAAGCGGTCGCGCAACATTTCGGGGTCGAGCGCGAGCGCGACGGAGAGCGGGGCGACGAGCGAGTTGAAGTCTTTGCCGTGCATCTCCTCGCGCGAGAGGATGACGTTGTAGATCGGGCGCGAGTCGACGAGGATGCGCCCGTTGCGGTCGAAGATCGTGCCGCGCTGCGCCGGAATTGGAAGCAGGCGCACGCGCTGGTTCTCCGCGCGCACGGCGTAGTAGTCGCCGTTGACGACCTGCAAAAAGTAGAGCCTCACGCCCAGTATCGCCAGCAGAACGAAGACGATCACCTGAATGATCCGCAGCCGCGCGCGCAAATTTTGCGATTCGTCGTGAAATTTCATAAGACCACAGTGACGAGTGACAAGTGACGGGTGACAAGTTAAAGAACGAGCGACAAGTGACGAGTTAAAGAACGGTTGACCAGCGACGAGCTAACAAGTTAGCGACGAGCGACAAGTTAGTGACGAGCGACAAGTTTAAGTACGGGGGAAGAGTTTAAGAGACGTGCCGTTTGCGGCTCCCTCAAATGGATTCTAACGCATCGCCTGCCGCTCGTCACTCGTTACCCGTCACTTGTCACTGCCTTCTTACCTTCTGACTAAGCTGCGGCGAGCGGCGCGGCGACGGAAGGCGAAGTGGCGGCGTTGGCGCGCGCGGTCGCTGAAAAATATATCGAACATGTAAAAGATGAACGTGCCTGCGATGGTCGTGGCGATCACCTTGTAGGCCGTCGTCTCGGCGAAGGGCACGAGCGAGGGCTGCCCGAGCAGGCGATGCAGAAAGACGACGACGACGGCGTCGAAGGCCGCCGCGCCTGCTAAGACGGGAATGCGCGCCAGCGGGTTGTCGAGCATGATGCGCGTGACGAGCGCGGCGATCAAATAGGCGATGAGCGTTTTGGAAAAACCGTTTGCGCCGAGCAGCCCCTTGCTGAAAACGTCTGTGGCGAGTCCGGCCACGAAGCCCACGAAGAGCGCCTGCACCACGTCGCGCCGCAGCGCAAAATAGGTGACGACGATGAGCGGCAGATCGAAATGCACCAGCGGCGGCCAGACGAGACGCAAATTCGTCTGCAACAAAACGGCGAGCGCGACACAAACGGCGATCTTTAACTTCATAAGAACAGTGACAAGTGACGAGTGACGAGATGGAAACAGGTTTCAAGTTTCGGGTTTCAAGTTTCAGGTTTCAAGTCTGAGGCTCTTTTGGTTCTTAACTCGTCGCCCGTCACCTGTCACTCGGCACTGTTTTAACATCGGGCGGCGTGCGCGGGGGCGCGTGATAAAGCAGCACGGCGACCTCTCCGAGCGAGTTCAGGCGCGCGCTTGGTTTCACTTTGATCTCGTGCGGAGAGGTTGCCGACCCCTGCCTGAACTCCACCACCTCGCCGACGCTCAAGCCCGGCGGATAGATGCTGTCCTGCCCCGTCGTCACGACGATGTCGCCCTGCTTGACCGTCTCCAAGCCCGAAACGTAACGCATGTCGAGCAGCCCGTTTTTGCCGTAACCGCGCACCGACCCCATCGCCTGCGACGCGCCGAGCTGGCCGACAATCGCGCCCGCCGCCGAGCGCTCGTCCGTGATCAAAAGCACCTGCGCCGTGTAGGGGCTGACGCCGACGATGCGCCCGACGATTCCTTCGTGCGTCACGACCGGCATGTCGCGTTCGATGCCGGAAGAACTGCCGCGATTGATCATCACGGAGTCGAACCACTCGGAGGGGTCGCGCGCGATGACGCGTGCCGCGACGGTCTGGTAGCCGCTGCGCTCTTTGAGTTCTAAGAGTCCCTTGAGGCGTTCGTTTTCGTCGCGCGCCATGCGCGCCTCGCGCAGTTCGGTTTCGGTGGCGGCGAGCCTGCGTTTGAGTTCTTCGTTTTCGGTGGCGGCGCGGTTGAGGCTGCCGAGGTGTTGGAAGAAGCCCGCCCCCGAGCCGGTTGCGCCTGACAGGAGGTTTTGCACGGGCGAGATCAACGCTTGCGCCCACACCTGAATCAGAGGCTTGTGTCCCGACTCGTCGCGCGCCCAGACGGACATCAACACCAGATTCACCGACAGCAGCGCAAGCAACCACAGCGGCGCGCGCTGCCTGATCTCTTTCTGCGTTCGCGTAACAGCCATAAAGCAAGTCTGGAGCCTGGAGTCTGGAGTCTGAAGTCTAAAGTCAAGAAAGGTAAGTTTTTGA
>DASYMM010000461.1:0-4064 GCA_036009085.1 Pyrinomonadaceae bacterium
CTCGCCAGGTCCCGTGGGCGAAAAGTCGTTCACGCCCCAGACGATCATCTCCGTGCCTGTCCAGACCGCCGTGTGAATATAGCGCGCTTCGGGTGCGCCGGCGGTGCTCGTCGGCGTCCAAGAATCGGTCGAAGGATTGTAGCGACCGCCGGTGTTTTGCAGCGTGCCTTCGTTGCTTTGGCCGCCCCAGACGATCATCTCCGAACCAGTCCAGACGCCTGTGAAGTAAGAGCGGTTGACGGGCGCGCCCGCCGTCGTGACGGGTCGCCACGAATCGGTCTGCGGGTTGTAGCGTCCGCCCTCGCCAGGTCCCGTGGGCGAAAAGTCGTTCACGCCCCAGACGATCATCTCCGTGCCCGTCCAGACGGCTGCGATAGGGCGGTCGCCGGGCGGCGAGTTGGGCGCATCAATGTTGCTCATCGGTCGCCAAGTATAGGTCGCCGGGTCGTAGCGTTTGCTTAAACTCGGGCAGTCGCCCTGACAGCCCACGCCCTGATACCAAATGATCATCTCCGCGCCCGTCCACACGCCGAAAATAGTCGGCGGCGGCGAATCGTTATTGTCGGTCGGCGTCCAAGAGTCGTTTGCGGGGTTGTAGCGACCGCCGGTTTTGTTATCCGTGACAGACCAGACGATCATCTCCGCGCCCGTCCAGACGGCGACGTGGCCTGACTTGGGCGGAGGCGCGTTCGCCGTGCTCGTCGGAGTCCAAGAATCGGTTGAAGGATTGTAGCGGCCTCCGGTGTTGGTGGGCAGGGGATCATTGCCGCCCCAGACGATCATCTCCGCGCCGGTCCAGACTGCCGTGTGAAGATAGCGCGGGCTCGGAGCATTAGCCGTAGAGGTTGGCGTCCAGGTGTCGTTTGCGGGATTGTAGCGGCCGCCCGTGTTGAGCGATCCCGCGCTGCCGGTGCCGCCCCAGACGATCATCTCCGTGCCCGTCCAAATTGCCGTGTGGTCTGTGCGCGGACTCGGCGCGTTCGCGGGATTCGTCCGCGTCCAAACGTTCGTATTCGGATTGTAACGGCCTCCGATGCTCGTGCTGCCGCCGAACGTAATCATCTCCGTGCCCGTCCAGATCGCCGTGAGGCCGCTCCCGCCGGCGGGCGCGTTCGACAGGGTCATCTCCGTCCAAGAATCGCTGGCGGGGTCGTAGACGCCGCCGCTGTTAATCGAATGGGCTTGATTATTATATTCGTGCCGGATACCCGCCCAGACGATCATCTTCGAGCCTGTCCAGACGGCGACGTGACGCGAACGCGGCGGCGGGGCGTTTGTGATGCTCGTGCTTGTCCACGTGTCGGAGACTGGATTGTAGCGGCCTCCGGTGTTCGTCCCGCAGAAGTCGAAGTGCCGCTCGCAGCCGCCCCAGACGATCATCTCCGTGCCTGTCCAGACCGCCGTGTGCCCGCCGCGATGACTGGGAACGTTGGTCGCCGAAGTAGGCGTCCAAGTGTCTGTCGCGGGGTTATAACGCGCGCCGGAATTCTGTTTGCTGCCGCCCCAGACGATCATCTCCGTGCCCGTCCAGACGGCTGTGCCGGTGGCCTCCGGCAAGGCTTTGGTCGGCGTCCAGGTGTCATCTGCGGCGGCTGCCCGGTTGATTTCCGGCATTTTATAGACGAAGTTTTCGGTCGAAGCGTCGGGTTTGAAGCCCGCGCTTGCGCCCGGCCACCACGCGTCGAAACTCGTCTTCGCCCATTCGATTCGCGCAATCCGCAGACGCTTGCCCGCGCTCGCAGAGACGACGGACGTAACATAAAAGCTGTTCTCGTCTTCCTGCAAACGGCTCACGCCGCCGACCGGCAACGGCGACGCTTCGCCGCCGACGCCGCACGCCTCGCACGACTCCGCGCCGAACCTCTCCTTGAGCCGCGCCGTCTCGGCCTCCCACTCCGCGTCGGTCAACTCAAGCGTCGTGCCTTTGGAGGCCGCCAACGCAGCGGCGTCCGCGCCGCCCACGAGGCGCGAAGATTTGCGCGCTACCCGGACGGCCTCGATCTGGCTGAATCTGCCGCCCGCGCCCCGACGCCTCAGCGCGTCGAGCGTCGTGTGCTCGCGCAACTGTGCTTCGACTTTAGCGCGGAGCGCGCCGTGAAAGTTATCGTCGGACGAGTAAAAGTTGCGCGCCAGACGCTCGACGAGGGCGGGGCGTGCCAAGACCTCCGCGACGACGAACGGGTCGTTGTCGAGCGCGTGCCACAACTCGCGCAAGACTCCCGGTTGCCGTGTCTCGCGCGCCATCCGCGCCACTTCCGACTGCAACTGCGCCCCCGTTACAGGACGCTTCCACTGCCGCGCCAGCGCGTCGGACTTCCGCAGCACGTCTTCGACGCGCGCCCGCGTCACTTCAAGCGAGACGATTTCGTCAAGCCCCGGCTTCGGCCTCGCGTTCTCCTTCGGCCAGACCGTGTGCCGCCAGTAGACCTCCTCGACGGCGCGTTGATACCTGACGCGCTCCGCGAGCGAGAGCGTGCGTGGCTGTGCGCCGCCCGCCGCGCTCGACTTTGCGCCGGAGACCTGTAGGGCTGACGGCGCGAAGCCGGAGACCACACAGTAGAGTGCCAGCAGGAGACCTGCGGCGACGAAAGCTGCGCGGGCAGGAAAAGCGTTCTTGTGGCGCGTGGCGAGAGAGCGAGGCATCATTGGTTTTCTCCGTCCTTTGGTGTTGCGGCCTGAGGAGTGGAGCCGGACGCTAATTAAAATTGATTGAAATAGGAACGGACGCTGCCTGTTCGTCTGCGGACGCCGGGAGCGGCTAAACCCGACAGCGACGCGACACGACCGAGAGAGTCGTCCCTTCTCGTCTGTCCGGCGGCCTTGACTTAAGCCATGCGACAGGGACTCGCGCGTGTAAGAACGAGATTCCGCAGTCGCCTGCGAAAGTTTATGCCGACCAGAAAAGCGCCTGAGGAGGAAAGGGGATACTGCGAGCGCGCTGTAGAAAACCGGATTGCGTTGCTTGGGGGGAATGGGTTACGGGAAAAATTTTACCTCATTCGCGCCGCCTGTCAAGACTTCCTGCGGCGGCGGGCGTGTCGCGAAGGAAACTTTTCCGAGCGCGACTTGTGAAAAAAGTCGAGCGGGTGATCCGTCTGGAAGATGAAGCGCGCGTTAATAGTTGGAAGCAGAATTCCGCAGGTTCAAAAGAGAAGTCTGAAGGAGTTGAAATAAATGAGCGCAGTTTTGGAAATGGTCACGAGGCAGGACGCCGCCACGCAAGACACCACAGCGCAGGGCAAGAGTTACGTTCCGGCGCAGGCAGACGCGACGCCTGAGGTCGTGTTGACGCAGATGCTCGCCGCGCCGCTCGTGACGCAGGCGTTGCGGGTGGTGGCCGAACTCGGCATCGCCGATCTGTTGGCGCACGGAGCGCGCAGCGTTGACGAACTGGCCGCAGCGACGGGCGCGCACGCCCCGTCGCTCTATCGCTTCATGCGTGCGCTCGCGAGTTGCGGCGTCTTCGCCGAGACGACGGACGAGCGCGTCTTTGAGTTGACGCCGATGGCGGAACTTTTGCGCGCGGACGTTGAAGGGTCTCTGCGCTCGCTCGCGATCTTCATGGGCGCGGACTGGCACTGGCAGGTGTGGGGCGACGCGACGTATAGCGCGCGCACGGGCAACGCGGCGTGGGAGCACGTGCACGGCAAGGAAGTGTTTCCGTATTTCGCGGAGCACGCGGGCGCGGCGCACGTGTTTGACGATGCGATGACGAGCCTTTCAAAGATGGTGGCGAAGGCCGTCGTCGCGGCCTACGATTTTTCGTCCGTCGGCAAACTCGCGGACATCGCGGGCGGCCACGGGAGCCTGCTAGCCGCAATTCTTCGCGCCAACCCGCACCTGAAAGGTTTGCTCTTCGACATGCCGCAAGTGATCGCGGGCGCGCAAAGTCATCTGGAAAAGGAAGGCTTGGCAGCGCGTTGCGAACTCGCTTCCGGCGACTTCTTCGAGAGCGTGCCCGCGGGCGCGGACGCTTACCTGATGAAGCACATCATTCATGATTGGGACGACGCGCGCGCCCTCGCGATTCTCAGGAATTGCCATCGCGCGATGCCGGAGACGGG
>DASYMM010000462.1:0-10155 GCA_036009085.1 Pyrinomonadaceae bacterium
GAAGATCACCGTCCCGCCCTTGCGCGAGCGACCCGACGATCTGCTCCCGCTCGCGGAACACTTTCTGCAACGCTACGCCGAGAAGTATCACAAGCAAATTCGCGGCATCTCGCACACCGCGCAGACGCTCCTCATGCGCTACGATTGGCCGGGGAACGTCCGCGAATTGGAGAGCGTCATCGAACGCGCCATCCTTTTCTGTCAGGAAGAACAACTCACCGTCGAGAGTTTGCCCGAACATCTGAACGACGCCGGGGCGGGGCAGTCGAAATGCTTCATCCCGCCGCACCTCACGCTCGAAGAGATCGAGCGCGAAGCCATCGCCCAGACGCTCGAACGCGCCGGGGGCAACGTCAAAAAAACCGCCCAGATACTCCAAATGCACAGGCCGACGCTCTACCGCAAATTGAAGAGATTCAAACTCATCAGCAATTAACCGCGCCGCGCACCCCAACGCTCTCTCCGAGTTACGACCATTTGCAATTGAATGTAGGGCAGGCTCTTAGCCTGCCGCGCTCGCACGGCACAGGCGACAGGCTCGCAACCTGTCGTACACTGATGCGACAACCGCTCTGAGTTTTAACTCACACTCAACCGTAACTCAGTCAGATTCTTGCAGATACAAAATAAAACACGCTAACCCGGAGTTGAGTCTGAAAGGCGACCTCCGGCCGACCGGGTTGAAGCGTGGCGGCATATGCCTCGCGCCCGCTAATCTCCCGCGTTACGCGTAAGTCCAGAGCTATCAATAGATAGATTCCCGACTCCGAAGGCCGCACACGCTCGGCCGTCTCTTGAAAGCTGTTTGCAACATTTGGCGGCTGGAAAGGGGCTTTGTTGCGGAACGCTTCTAATTCCGTTTTTGTTTCACAATGAAACTCGTAGGGGGCGTCGGTTTCGTTGTGAAACACACACATTCTTCGTCCCGTCTCTCAATAGTTCCGTTAAATGTTGCCGTGCTTGGGTTTAGGTGTTGTTGCAAGTGTGGAACAGCGGTTGCACTAGAGAGAGTCGCAAGTCGGAGAGCAAACCCCCCAAGGTAGAAAACTCGCTTGCGACTCTGTCGAAGTTGAAGGCCGACAGAGTCGCTTCCGGCTCGCCTCGTTTCAATCTTCACGACAAATTTTTCGGGTACGCGGGTTGGCTAAAACGTTGGTTTTATGGGCGAAAGTGTGTAAAAAAGGGTCGAGGCGTGCGGATGCCGCGTTGACTTATCGAGCTAACTTTACCGCTTCCACTCACACAAAATTTAAGGGTAAATAAATGAAGTTCCTAAAAGTTCTGCTGCTCTCCCTGTGCCTGCTGACGCTGGTTCCCCAACTCGCGCTCGGGCAAAACTTCAACGCCAAAGGACGCCTGCGTAAGAGCGAAGGCGCGATTCGCAATAATTACATAGTGGTTTTCGATGAGAGCCTTCCGTCTGGCCGCGTACAGGCGTTCGCAGCGCAACTGGCGCGCGAGCATGGCGGCAAAGTCGGCTTCACCTACGAGAGCGCGTTGCGCGGTTTCTCCGTGGAGATGAACGAAGCGCAGGCCGAAAAGCTCAGTCAGAATCCGCACGTGGCCTACGTCGAGGAAGACGCTCTGGTCGAGGGCGCTTCGACGCAGACGGGCGCGCCGTGGGGATTGGATCGAATTGACCAGCGCAGCCTTCCGCTCGATACGTCTTACACCTACCTGAATTCCGGCACGGGCGCGAACGTCTATGTCATTGACGGCGGGATTCGCCTGACGCATCAGGAGTTCGGCGGGCGCGCGGCCTTCGCCTACGACAACGTGGGCGACGGGCGCAACGGCGTTGACTGCAACGGCCACGGCACGCACGTCGCGGGCATCATCGGCGGCAAGACCTACGGCGTGGCGAAGGACGCGAAGCTGTGGTCTGTGCGCGTCTTGAATTGTCTGAATCAGGGAACGACTGCAAGGATCATCGCGGGCGTGGATTGGGTGGCCGCAAATCGCGTCAAGCCTGCGGTCGCCAACCTGAGCTTCATCACCATCGCCGCGAGCGACACGATTGATCTGGCCGTGCGGAACTTGATCGCTTCGGGCGTCACCACCGTCGTCGCCGCAGGCAACAACACGGGCGACGCGAGCCTTCGTTCGCCCGCGCGCGTCACGGAAGCGATCACGGTTGCCGCGACAGACCAGAACGACAATCAGGCTCCGTTCTCCAACTTCGGCTCGGTCGTGGACGTGTATGCGCCGGGCGTGGACATCGTCTCGGCGTCGAGCGTTGACGATGCCTCAACTGCCATTCGTTCCGGCACGTCTTCGGCCGCGCCCTTTGTCGCGGGTTCGGCGGCGCGTTACCTGAGCGCAAATCCGGGCGAATCCATCGCGGCGGTCAGCCGCGCCATCACTGCGAATGCGACACCGGGCAAGGTGTCGAACGCCGGTGCGGGCACACCCAACCTCGTCCTCTTCAAACCCAACAGCAAGGTCGCATTTTCGAGCCAGCGCGACGGCAACTGGGAAATCTATGTGATGGACCCGGATGGGAGCAATCAAACGAACGTCACGCTGAACGTGGCAAGAGAGACAACGCCTGTCTGGTCGCCTGACGGCAGAAAGATAGCTTTTACCAGCGACCGCGCGAGCGGCGGCGATATTTACGTGGTGAACACGGACGGGAGCGGGTTGACGAGGCTCACCGCCAGCCCCGCATCCGGCGGAAGCCCGACGTGGTCGCCGGACAGCAAGCGGATCGCCTTTTCCAGCGGTCGGGACGGTAATGGGGAAGTCTATGTGATGAACGCGGACGGCACAAATCAAGTGAACCTGACGCGCAGCGCGCTCGATGAATTCGACCCGGTCTGGTCGCCCAACGGGCAGAAGATAGCTTTCCGCAGCCGTCGAGACGGCTCCAATAAAATCTACGTGATGAACGCTGACGGCACCAATCCGGTGCGCCTCATCAACAACATGCGTGAAGAGAACACGCCCGTCTGGTCGCCTGACAGCCAAAAACTCGCCTTCGATAGCTACTACATGTCGCTGACGGATGGGATGGAATATTTAGAGGTGTGGGTGGTGAACAGCAACGGCACCGGAGCGACGAATTTAACGCCCCTCAACGCCTCCGGCGATTACCAGCCTGACTGGTCGCCCGACGGAAAAAAGCTCGCCATCTCAAGCTCGCGCTATGGCGGCAGCCAGTACGGCTACAACTACCCGCTCTACACGATTAATCCTGACGGCACGAACGCCGTGAGGCTGACCCTCGCCGCGCAGAATTATTTCGGCTCGGCCTGGGCTCCCGGCGGCGACCGCATCGCCGTGATGGGCGCTGCCGGCGCCGACTACAACAATCAGGAAATTTTCGTCGTCAACGCGGACGGCAGCAACCTGCAAATGCTGACGAACAATCCCGCGCCTGATTACTACCCTGAGTGGCAACCGATGTAAGGAACTTGATTCAACGAAGCCCCCACGAATTAATTGACGGTATTGATTTAAAGAAATTCTCGGAGACATAGATGAAAAAGACCCTCGCAATGTTACTTGTTATCTGTGCACTCGCGCTCGCTCCCCAACTCGCGCTCGGACAGGATTCCAACTCGAAAGGCGGCATCCGTAAAAACGATGGCGCGATTCGCAATAGCTACATCGTTGTGTTTGACGAAAGCGTCCCCGCCGCACGCGTCTCCGCGTTTGCGCGCCAACTGGCAAACGCGCACGGCGGCAAAGTCGGCTTCACTTACCAGAGCGCGCTTCGCGGCTTCTCGGTTGAAATGACGGAGGCGCAGGCCGAAAAGCTCAGCCGCAATCCGCAGATCGCTTACGTCGAAGAGGACGCTTACGTCGAAGGCGCATCAACGCAGACCAACCCGACGTGGGCGCTCGACCGCATAGATCAACGCAGTCTTCCGCTCGATACGAAGTACAACTACGCCAACGCCGGCACGGGCGTCAACGCCTACATCATTGACGGCGGCATTCGCTACACGCACCAGGAGTTCGGCGGCCGCGCAGCCTTCGCCTACGACTGGGCGGTCGGCGGCACAGGCGCGGATTGCAACGGCCACGGCACGCACGCGGCGGCTCTCCTCGGCGGCAACACTTACGGCGTCGCCAAAGGCGTGAAGCTATGGTCGGTGCGCGTGCTCGACTGCGCCAACGGCGGCACAATCGCGCGCATCATCGCGGGCGTCGATTGGGTGGCGGGTAATCACGTCAAGCCTGCCGTCGCCAACTTGAGCTTTATCACTATTGCCTCCAGCCCCACCAACAGTTCGATGGATACTGCGGTCAAGAATTTGATCGCAGCGGGCGTCACGACGGTTGTGGCGGCCGGCAACAACACCGGCGATGCGAGCCTTCGCACACCGGCTCGCGTGCCGGAAGCCATCACGGTGGCGGCCACCGACCAGAATGACAATCAATCCCCGAACTCGAACTTCGGCGCGGTGGTGGACATCTACGCGCCGGGCGTCGAAATCGTCTCGGCGCACAGCACGAGCGACACGGCCATCGCCCCGCGCTCCGGCACGTCTTCGGCGGCTCCGTTCGTCGCCGGGATGGCGGCGCGTTACCTGAGCGGCAACCCGAAAGCGTCGCCCGATTCCGTCAGTAAAGCCCTCGTCCGCAGCGCGACGCCGGGCAAAATCCAGAACCTCAGCGCGGGTTCGCCCAACCTGTTGCTCTACCGGCCGGACGGCAAGATCGCCTTCCAGAGCGGCCGCGACGGTCAGGTTGAGATTTACACGATCAACCCGGACGGCAGCGAAGAGACGCGCCTCACCGTCCACGATTACAGCGACGACATGTGGCCTGAGTATTCGCCCGACGGCACACAGATCGCTTTCACCAGCGGGCGCGGCGACGATCTCTACTATCAGGTTTACGTGATGAACGCCGACGGCACGAACGTCCGTCGCGTGACCAGCAACCAGACGGGACACAACGCGGAATCCGCTTGGTCGCCCGACGGCAAACAGATCGCATTCCGCTCAAACCGCGATGGCGGCGACTGGGAAATTTACGTCATCAACGTGGACGGCACGAACGAGCGTCGGCTCACCTACAGCGCGGGCGCGGACATCGACCCGGCTTGGTCGCCCGACGGCACGAAGATCGCCTTTCCTAGCTTCCGCGGCTCACCTGTCGCCTACGACAACATCGAAATCTTTGTGATGAATGCCGACGGCAGCAATCAGGTGAACATCACGAACAATCTGGGCGCGACAGGGGCGAATAACGACTATTACCCCGCTTGGGCTTCGACCGGCGCAAAGATGTCGTTTGTCTTCGACGGCGGCAATGCCGCGCACACGGATCAAATTTACGTGATGAACGCAGACGGCACGGGGCGCGTGAATCTCTCGAACAACGCCTTCTACGAATACAACCCCTCATGGTCGTCTGACGACAGCCGGATTGTTTTCAGTACTGATCAAGCTGACGGTCACAGCGATATTTTCGTGATGAATGCCGACGGCAGCAACCGGGTAAGACTCACGCTCAACGTGGGCGATGGTGTTGATGTGACGACCTCACAGGATTACCTCCCCGACTGGCAGGCTCTATAAACGACCGCCGCGCTGCACGACTTAAAGCACAGGCTAATTCATTCGTCGAAAGCCAGGCGAGCGCGCCCGCCCCCGGCGCGCTCGCTTGAGGCTCGACGTGTGACAAGAGACAACAATTCAAAGGAACGCAATGAAGAGATTGGCGGCACTACTTCTGATTGTCGGCGACTGCGCCAACGGCGGCACAATCGCGCGCATCATCGCGGGCGTTGATTGGGTGGCGGGTAATCACGTCAAGCCTGCCGTCGCCAATCTCAGCTTCATCACCGTCGTCTCCACCTCTCTCAACGGCACTTTGGACATCGCGGTCAAGAACTTGATCGCAGCGGGCGTCACCACCGTCGTCGCGGCTGGCAACAACACGAGCGACGCGAGCCTTCGCACGCCCGCGCGTGTGCCGGAAGCGATCACGGTTGCCGCCACCGACCAGTACGACAACCGCGCGCCGTTCTCCAACTTCGGTTCGAGCGTTGACGTGTTCGCGCCGGGCGTGGACATCGTTTCGGCGTGGGCTTCGGGCGATACGGCCACGCAAATTCGTTCCGGCACGTCTTCGGCGGCTCCCATCGTCGCCGGTCTCGCCGCGCGTTACCTCGGCACGCGTCCGGGCGATCAGCCCGACGCGGTGAGTCAGGCCATCAGGAACAGCGCGACGCCCGACATCGTGGTTGATCCCGGCGCAGGCTCGCCGAACCGTCTGGCCTACACAGGCATCACTCTCAGCGACAACTTCAACGACAACGCGCGCGACGCCGCCAAGTGGCTCGCGCCCGCAACGACCGACTTCACCTTCGCCGAGCATAACGGGCGTCTGGAGATCACGCCGGGCAGCCCCGGCCACGAAGGTTACACGTCTGTCAACACGCACGATCTGACGGACGCGCGCCACGGTCGAAGGCATCAGCGCGCCGCTTCTCGCCGGGACGACACCATCAACTGGGAGAGCAGCGCACACAACATCACGTGGACGACGCATCGCACATCGCCGCGTCCGTTCCCCATCACCAATTTACAAACCGCCCTCATCGCCGGGCGTGGCTCGCTGTCCGCACCGAGCGTCACAGTCATCTTCGATAACCTCCGCATTGAAAGAAATGAGGGAGGCAAAGCACGTTGATTAACTTGAACTACATGCAACCAGAGACGGCTCGGCACTCGTGCGACGGCGCGCGAGTCCGAACCGTGTTATCCGTCCATTTACCAGATAAGGAGAGTTACCATATGAAGGGGCACAGGAGAAGCGGCACGTGGTCGAAGCATCTCAGCATTAGTTTGCTGATGCTGCTCGGCTTGATCGTGCTCGCGAGTAGTCCTGCACCGGCGCAGCAAGTAAGCGCCGGGCACCATTTTTCCTTGAGCGCCACGCGTTTGCCCGGCGACACCGACGCCGAACTTTCCCGCACGGGCGAAAACGTCCCGGCGAAAGTGAACGCAAGCGACCCGACGACGGCTGCACCCGCAACCGCGACCACAAACGAAGCAAAGACTGCCCCCGCCGCTGAAGCGGACAGCGCAGTTTCCAAAAACGCCACACCGGCAACGACAACGGCAACGACGACGACAACGACGACGACAACAGCGACGACCGCCGCTGATGCGACGCCGACGACAGCCACCACGGCTGCCGCCGCCACCGCGATCACCGCGGCTGCCGCCATGCAACAGACGGTGCCCGCAGGGCAGTGTCTACGCACGATCACGGCCAACGTCGTCGCGCTCGACCAGTTATATACCTACAACCGTTTCGGCGCGTTCAACCCGGCGGGCATGATGTACGCCTTGAAACGCGACGTGACGGTCATTGATGCGGCGAAAGGCTTCGTCGCAGGTAACGTCCGCCTCAAAGCGGGCAAGCGTCCGCGCCCGCTCGTCTTGCGCGCCAACGAAGGCGACTGTCTGATGGTCAACTTCACCAACCTCTTGACGCCGAGCCGCACCGAGATCGACAACATCAACGCGGCCAACGGCACCTCGCGGCTGGCTTATTTCGATAAATCGCCTTTCTTCATCCCGAAAGAAGGCACGGCTTCTTTCGACCTGTCGCAGAACAAGCTCCGCACGCTCACCAACGGTCAGGTGAACGTGATTGACGAAAACGGCCAGGTCATTCAAGACGGCAACATCAAGCTCCAAAAAGAAGATACTCCCGCGACGCGCGCCGCCTCGATGCACGTCAACGGCATGGAGTATCTGAGCATCGCCTCGGACGGCGCGAACGTCGGCAACAACGTCTCTTCGCTGGCCGCGCCGGGCGCGACGATCACTTACAAGTGGTACGCCGAAAAGCAGGGACAGTATTTCATGTATTCCATGGGTACTATCGCCGGCGGCGAAGGCGACGGCGGCCAACTCGACCTCGGCCTGTTCGGTTCCGTGAACGTCGAGCCGAAGAATTCCAAGTGGTACCGCTCGCAGGTGACGGCTGCCCAGTTGACGGCTGTGAAGACGGGCACGAATCCGAACGGCACGCCGATCATCAACTACGACAAACTCGGCACTGACAGCCTGCCCATCCTCGGCATGCTCAGCGCGACGAACGAGATCATCTATACGGACATCAACGCGATCATCTCGAACGTCGGCGAGAACTGCGAGAAAGCGCCGCCCTCCGGCACCTGCGGGCAGGCGTTCCGCGAGTTCACAGTCATTTTCCACGACGAGACGAAAACCGTGCAGGCGTTCCCCGAACTCAATCAGGAACTCTTCCACGGCGTCCGCGACGGCTTCGCCATCAACTACGGTTCGGGCGGCCTCGGCGCGGAAATTCTGGCCGTCAAAAAGAAAGTCGGCCCCGCGGCCAACTGTCCCGATTGCGCCTTTGAAGAGTTCTTCCTCGAATCTTGGGCGAACGGCGACCCTGCGATGAACGTCCGCAAAGACGCGACGGGCAAAGCGGTCGAAGCTCTCTACCCGGATGATCCTTCAAACGTTCATCACTCATATATGGGCGACCCCGTGCGCTTCCGCAACCTGCACGCCGGTCCGAAAGAAACGCACGTCTTCCACTTGCACGCGCACCAATGGCTGCACGAATCGCGCGAAGACGGCTCGACCTATCTCGATTCGCAAACCATCGGACCCGGCGGCGCCTTCACCTACGAGATCAACTACGGCGGATCGGGCAATCGCAACCTGACGGTCGGCGATTCGATCTTCCACTGTCACCTCTATCCACACTTCGCGCAAGGCATGTGGGAACTCTGGCGTTCGCACGACGTGTTCGAGTCGGGCACCGTGGATCGCAATCTGCCCGACGCGGAAATCGCGGGCGGCACGCCCAACCCGGCGATCATCCCGCTCCCGAATAAACCGATGCCGCCGATGCCTTCGGTTGACTTCAAGGGTTATCCCTTCTACGTCGCGGCGCAGGCCGGCCATCGCGCGCCGCAGCCGCCGCTCGACATAGATTTCGACGGCGGACTCCCGCGTCACCGCATCATTACGGCGACGACAGTTAGCGGCCCTGCCGCCATCCCCGCCGCCGACCTGAACGATCCGGTCGCCGCGCGCGTGCTCTCGCTCAACAAAGACCCGAACCTTCTGGCCTTCGCACACAAGCTGACCTCGGCGAAGCTCGAAATTCTTCCGCAGGCGGGCACGCCCGACGAAGTCAAAGCGATGAACTTCCATCAGGGCTTGTTCACGGGCGGCGTGGCCGCCACCACTCCGGCTGGTTGGGAAGGCAAGGCTTACCCGTCCTACACGTCGGCGGGCGTGGCCGGTAAGTTCTTCGTCAACGGTCGCGCGCCGCAGCCGGGCGCACCGTTCGCCGATCCTTGCCCGGACACTTTCACAGACGGCGCGGGTGCGCTCCGCAAAGTCCCTGCGCGCGACTATCGCGCGGCTTACATCCAGTTCGACATGACCGTCAATCGCGCCGGTTGGCATGATCGCCAAGCGCGCATCATGACGCTCGAACAGGATGTGACGAACACCCTGAACGGCACGCGTGCGCCAGAGCCGCTCTTCTTCCGCGCCAACTCCGGCGATTGCATCACCTTCAAGGCGACCAATCTCGTGCCCGGCGCGCTCAACCTCGACGACTTCCAGATTTACACGCCGACCGACATCATCGGCCAGCATATCCACCTCGTGAAGTTCGACGTGACCTCTTCGGACGGCGCGGCGAACGGTTGGAACTACGAGGACGGCACGTTCGCGCCCGACATCGTGCGCGAGCGCATCAAGGCCAACAACGCGTACCAGCAGTCAATCGGCGGCACGCAAATCCTGACCGCCAAGACGCACCCGGCGTTCGGCGCGGGGCCAAACAGCGCATGGGTCGGGGCGCAGACCACGACGCAGCGTTGGTGGGCTGACCCGCTCGTCAACCGCGCGGGCGAGGATCGCACGATCCGCACCGTCTTCACGCACGATCACTTCGGTCCCTCGTCGCACCAGCACCACGGCCTCTACGCCGCGCTCGTCGTCGAACCGACCGAGTCAACGTGGGTCGGTTTCGACGGCACCACGTTCGGCACGCGCGCAGATGGCGGCCCCACGTCTTTCAAGGCCAACATCATCTACGACACGCCTTCGACCTTCGACCAATCGCCCAGCTACCGCGAATTCAACCTCGCGCTGGCCGACTTCGCGATTGTTTACAAGAAGGACCTGATGCCGG
>DASYMM010000463.1:0-8306 GCA_036009085.1 Pyrinomonadaceae bacterium
GTTGACTTGCCCGAACCCGAAGGGCCGATGATGGCGACGTATTCGCCGCGCTGCACGTCGAAGGAGACGCCGCGCAGCGCGTGCAGTTCTTCGGAACCCATCTGGTAAGTTTTCCAGATGTCGCGCATCGAGATGAGCGCGGCGGGGACGGCGTCGTGCGCGAGCAGGTCGCCGTGTTCGATGCGTTGTTCGAGAGGCTTCTCAGCCACAGTTGCGTTACTCATAAACTTACTTGCTCTCGCCCGCTTTGCCGTCGCCTGCGCCGGGGGCGCGCGTCTGTTTCTTCACGGTCGCGTTCTCTTTCAAAGTGCGTAGCACGCGGCTCGGCCCCGTGATGACTTCCGAGCCTTCCTTGAGTCCGCTCACGATCTCGATGTCGGATTCGCCCGTGATGCCCGTCTCCACTTGCAGAAACTTCACCTTGTTGCCTTCGAGCACGTAGACGCCTTTGATCTCTTTCGGCTTCTCGCCCTGCCCCGTCGCAACAGGGGGCGCGGGCGTCGCTGCCGCATTGCCGCCACCGGCGGGCGTGGGCGTCGGCGGGGCTTTTTCGATCACGGCCTGCAAGGGCACCGCGAGCACGTTCTGTTTCGTCTTCGTCGTGATATTGGCCGTGGCGGTCATGCCGGGACGCAGGGCGTTCCGCACGTCGTCGGGCATGTTCTTGAGTTCGACGATGACTTTGAACTCTTTCGCTTCCTGCACGTTGACGCGATTCTGCAAGCCGCCGCCCGCCGTGTCCGACTTGCCGACCGCGAGCGGGTTCTTCTGCGTGACGATGCCTTCGACCTCTTTCTCGCCGAGCGCGTCAATCTTAACTTTCGCCGCCTGCCCGACCGCGACGTTCCCGATCTCCGTCTCGTCAACGTTGACTTCGACGTTGATCGTGGACATGTCTGCGATGGTCATGAGGGGCGTGGAAGTTAAGTTGGCGAGGGCGAATTGTCCCTGCCGCGCGGGGATGTCGGCGACGACGCCCGTTAAAGGCGAGAGTTGCGTGGCCTTCGAGCGTTGGCTCGACTGGCCGCGCAGGATGGCCTGTTGCTGGTTGACGCGCGCTTCGCTCGAAGCGACTCCGGTGCGTGCGCGCTGCACGCCGATCTGCGCGTCGCGGACGGAAACTTTCTGCTGGTTGACGCGCGCCTTCGCTTCTTCGACCGAGATGCGCTGCTGCTGCAACTGTCCCTGCGCCGTCCGCAGCGCGACCTGCGCCTGTTCCAGACGGTCGCGCGCCGCGTCGTACTCGAAGCGCGAAGAGACGCCCGCTTCCACGAGGTCTGTCTGCCGTTTGAGTTCGCGTTGCGCCGTGTTGAGATCAACCTGCGCGCGGTCAACGCTCGTCTGCGAGGTGACGACGCCCTGCCGCGCCGCCGACAGTCCGGCCTCGGCCACATTCAACCCCTGCTGCGCCTGCGAGACGTTGTTCTCGGCGGCGGTGACGGAGGAGCGCGCGTTCTGCACGTCGCTGATGGCGACCTGCACGCCCGCCGTCTGCGCTTCCTGCGAAGACTGCAACTGCGTCGGGTCGAGGCGCACGAGCGGCTGGCCTTGCGTCACGGCGTCGCCGGGGTTGACGAAAATCTCTTCGATGCGCCCGTTGACTTCGCTCGTCAGGTTGATGAACTTGACGGGTCGCACTTCGCCCGAGGCCGTCACGGTCGAGCGCAGTTCGGGGCGCACCGTCACTTTCACGACCGTCACTTCCGGTTCGTCTTTGCGTCCGGCCAAGACGCTGATAATTACGACGAGGGCGATGACGGCCACGGCCGCCACCGCGATAATAATTTTCTTCTTCCGGCTGAGAGCCATACGTCTTCAACTTCCTTTAACTTAGGGGATCTAGGGTAGCCGTCGGGGCGAAAAGCGAAACCGTGCCGCGCGAAGCCAAACTGCTACTATAACTATAACGCTCGCGCTGACAAACCTTTTACGTCCGAATTGCGAAAACAGTTTCAAAATCTCGGATTTAGTGCTTTAGTGAACCGTTAAAAGACAAAACCGTGAATCGCAAATCGTAAATAGAAGCGATTAGCTGTTGGCCGTTAGCTGTTAGCCGGAGGAAGACGGCCATTGCCGCCCGGCACTCGTTCCGCCTCCGGTTCCTGGTTTGGCTAACCGCTAAGAGCTAAAAGCTAACCGCCTCGATTCACGATTTACGATTCACGATTTACGGCCTTTGCTGATTCGCGTTACAATCTGCCGTGTGTCTTGAGTCTAGTCGGGGCGGCAGAAGTTGGGATCATGATCACCTGCGAGCGATGCCAGACGGAGAATATTGACGGGGCGCAGTACTGCGACGAATGCGGGTCGCCGCTCGCCGGGCGCGCCTCAGCCGACGCGCGCACGCCGATTCTGCAAATGCTCAGTAAACCTCTGACGCACGCAGACGACGCGGAGCCAGCCGTCGTCTCGCCCGACGCGCCGACCAAGCACGACGGCCGCAACAACAACGACGGCGACGCCGCCGCCTCCGTCGCGCTCTCGGAAGCGGCCTCCGCCGTGCGGACTTCGATGGCCGCGCGTGCGACACCGGCAGCCGCCACCGCGTCTGCGGCGCGTGCCGCAGGCGGCGCACACAGCGCGCACGCCGCGCTCGTCATCAATCGTGGTCGTTCCGCCGGTAAAGAATTTCCCGTCCACGAGGACGAAGCCTACATCGGGCGTTGGGACGCGGACAGCGGCATCTTCCCGGACGTTGACCTCGACTCGGACGACCCGGAAGCGAAAGTCTCGCGCCGCCACGCGCGCATCACGCGACGCGGCGAGCAGTATTACATCGAAGATTTAGGTTCGACGAACGGCACTTTTATCAATCGCGGCAGACGCCTGCTCCCCGGCGACCGCCAACCCCTCAACGATGGCGATGAGATCATCATCGGCAAGACGTTTTTACGGTTTCATGTGACGAAGTAGCCGTCAGCCGTCAGCAATCAGCTAAAACAAAACTGGTTGCTGACTTGTCCGGCTGACGGCTGATAGCTGATAGCTTTTACGATGCCTTCCTGTCCAAATTGCGGCGCGGAAATTACGCCGACGGATCGTTTTTGCGGTGATTGCGGGACGCCTTTGCCGCAGGGCACGGGTGCGTCCGAAGGAAGGGCTGCGTCTGCTTCGCGGGCTGGTAATGCCGAATCGGCGTTGGCCTTCGCGGTCGGCCTCGAAGCTGCGTCCGCCGGAGCCGCGCCCGCTATGGTTGAACCGCAACCGGAGGGCGAAAAAGAGAAGGCTGCGTCTGCGCCGCTCGAAGGTGAAAGTGTGGATGAACGTGCGGGTGAGCATGCGGAAGAACGCGCGGAAGAGAGCGTGTCGCCAGTTTCGCAGGCGGACGAAGCGGTTGACGCGTCTGCCGTCGAAGCGTCGGGCGAGAGTGAAAGGGGCGAGGACGACGTGAGCCGCACGAGCAGCGCGCAACCTGTGGAGGCTGCGGCGGAGTTGAAAGATGACGCGGAGGCTGCGGCGGAGTCTCCGGCGGAAGCCGCGAGCGCGGCGGAGAGCGTGCCGGAGGACGTGCAGGCGGGGGCGGAGCGTGAGCGCGTGACGGGCGGCGAGCGCGGCGGCGACAGCAGCGGCATGAGCGGCACGAGCAGCGGGAACAGGACGAACGCCGTCGCGGGCACCTCGCGTTCCGGCTCGACGGGGCGTTTGCGTCATCAGGCCAAGCAACTCGACCCCGGCACGCTCCTCTATTCGCGTTATGAGATCGTCCGGCGCATCGGCGGCGGCGGCATGGGCGCGGTCTATCTCGCGCGCGACCGCAATCTGGGCGACCAGCCGCGTGCCGTCAAGGAGATGATCCAGTCGAACATTGACGAGTCGCAGCACGAAAAGGCCATCAACGATTTCAGGCGCGAGTCAATGCTTCTGGCCTCGCTCGAACACCCTTCGATCCCGACCATCTACGATTATTTCTACGACGACGATGCGGCGCGCTTCTATCTCGTCATGAAGTACATCTCCGGCGGCGACTTCCTCGCGCGCCTACGCAACGCCCCCGGCGGTCGCATTGACGAAAAGACCGTCGTTGATTGGGCTTGTCAGGTCGCGGACGTGCTCGAATACCTGCACCGGCGCAACCCGCCGATCATCTATCGCGACCTCAAACCCGCCAACCTGATGATTGACGGCAACAGCGGGCGCGTCATGCTCATTGATTTCGGCATCGCGCGTTGGGTCTCCGTGCAGGAGAAGGGCGTCACGGCGGTCGGCACGATGGGCTATGCGCCGCCCGAACTCTTCAGCGGCAAGGTCGAACCGCGCTCCGACGTCTACAGTTTAGGCGCGACGATGTTTCATCTCCTGACGGGCACAGACCCGCAGGACAACCCGCTCCTCATCTTCGACTTCAACAAGAACCCGCGCCCGCGCCAACTCGCGCCCTCGCTCTCGAACGAGATGGAAGCGATCCTGATGCGCACCGTCGGCTACAAACCCGAAGACCGTTTTCGTTCGGCGGCTGAACTGCGCGACACGCTCGCCGCGCATCTCGAAAAACTGCGCGCCGGGGCGGTCACTTACGGCACGGCGCACGGTGATCGCGGCGGCATGAAGACGATGCAGGTCGAGATGGTCTATTGCGGCTTTTGCGGCGGGCGCATCGCTTACGACGACGTGTACTGCGCGCATTGCGGCCAACGCCAGCCGCTCGCCGTGGCAAGCGCGGCCTTGAGAACGGCGCGTGCCACCGCCAAACTCGTCGTGATGGGAACAACCGAGCTTGATTCGTCGTTTCAACTCCACAAGGAGTCGAGCCACATCGGCAGGAGCGATCCGCATTCGCAAATTTTCCCGGAGGTCGATTTGTCGAAGTTCGACCCGCAGACGAAAATCTCGCGTCGCCACGCGCGCATCTTTCGCAAGGGCGACGTGTACCTCGTCGAAGACCTCGGCTCTGTCAACGGCACGGTCTTAAACGATTCCCTGCGTCTCGCGCCGCACCAGCCACGCGCGCTCGAAAGCGGCGACAAACTGCGCCTCGGCGAAACCACGCTCCACTTTTTGATAGGATAGCGTTCAGCCATCAGCAGTCAGCGTTCAGCTAAAACAAAAACTGGTTGCTGAACTTCTCCGGCTGAACGCTGATAGCTGACTGCTGATAGCTTATTTATGACACAGATGGAAGCAACGTTGGCGGAGCAGCGCAAGGGGCGTGCGGCGACGGCGGAGCGTGCCGGGGGCGGCGGGGCGGTCGTGTTTGAAGCGCGCCGGCGTCGTGTGCGCGCGCCTTTCTCGCTCCGGTGCGGCGCGCTGCTCGTGGACTACACGGTGGCCGTCGCCATCGTCGCCTTCACGACCCTCTTGGCGCGCACGGTCGGCGGCAGCGTGCGCTGGACGGGCGAAGCGATGCTCGCCGTCGGCTATCTGGCGAGTCTCGTCGCGCTCCTGTTGAACTTCCTCGTGCTGCCCGTCTTCACGGGCGCGACCGTCGGCAAGTGGGCGACGGGCTTGCGCATCGAACGCCTGAGCGGCGCGCGGCTCGGCTTCGGACGCGCCACTTTGCGCCACACCCTCGGCTACCTCGTCTCTCTCCTCACGCTCGGCCTCGGATTTCTCCTCGCCGCCTTCGACGCAGAGGGTCGCGCGCTGCACGACCGCATCGCCGGAACCGTCGTCGTGCGCGAACGCGGCGGCGACAGTACTTACAGCGGCGTCGCGCGTCCTCCGATGCGTTAGAACTTCACACCGTTTGAGAGGAGACGGATGACGAAGACCTGTCCCAGTTGCGAAATTCTCGCTCCCCCCGATGCGCGCTATTGCCGCCACTGCGGCACGCAACTCAAGCGCGTGGGCGCGTCGTCGGGTGAAAACATCTCGCCCATCGCCGCGACCATGCCGCTCTCCGGCCAGAACACGACGGACGAAATCGTCGCCCCCAACGCGTCGCCCTCTTCCAACAACACGCAGACCTCCGAAGTCACACACGAAGAGTTGGACGATCTCTTGCAGCAGCACGGCGACACGCGCTCGCGCGAAGTACTCAACGCCGAAGCGGGGCATGGGGGCGACGGGCATCAACACGCGCACGCAAGCGGCGACGGACGCGACGGACACCCAGCCACGAACTACGCCGACGCCGCGAGCGACGCCGAAAATTTTCGCGCCGATGCCGCGCGCGCGCTCTCGCCCGACAACTTCGACCCGGAGCAGACGCAGATCACCATCAACGTGAGGCCGCTCACCTCACGCAACTTGCCGGGAGACGCCGCCGCTGCTGCTGCTTCTTCCGTCGCCACGACGCGCGCGAGCAGCAAGCCACAATTCAATTCCGCGCCGCAACAGGTGACGCTCTCGCCCACCGGCTCGCTACAAACGGCGGACACGGCAACAAACGCTTCGCCCTCATCGTCCATCTCGCCGCGTCCTGCGCCGCGCTCAACCGAGTCGCGCGCGCTTCGCGTGTGGCTCGGAATGGGTGCGGGCGTCCTGTTAATCGTAGTCATTTGCGGCGTGGCCTTCGCCGCCTTCTGGTTCGGCTCGCGCGCGTGGCGCAACTCGCAAACTCCGCCTCCGACCATCAGCGAAAGCAGCCCGCCCGCCGCCGCCGATCCGAAGGAACTGGCAAACGCGAAATTGGCCGAGGCCGACGCGCTTATCGCTTCCGGCAACACGTCGGAAGCGCAGGCGCGACTGCGCGAAGCCGCCGCGCTCGTCCCTCTGGACGCCGAACCGCAACGACGCCTCGCGCGCCTCCTGCTCGCTTCGGGCGCGCGGCGCGAAGGCATCGAAGCCCTGCGCGTCGTGACGCGACTCGCGCCCACGGATGTCGAGGCTTGGCGCACGCTCGCCACGGCGCAGTCCGCAGAAGGACTCTACGCGGACGCGGTGGAGTCGTATCGCGGTTTGGGCGAAGCGTCGCCCGCCGCGCTCGCGCGCGACACGGTGCAGCTGGCTTACGCAGACGCCTTGCGACTGTCCGGTCGCGCGTCGGAAGCGCGCACGATCTACCGTCGCCTCGCCGCATCGTCCGATGCGGAGGTCGCCGCCGCGAGCAAGCAGCAACTCGGACTGCCTTCGCCGACGCCTGCGGACGAAGACACGGAGGCCGCAGACGCTCATACCGAGACGGCGGCGCGCGAGACAAACGCCGCACGCGCCGAAGAAACCGCACGCACGCCGGACGGCTCATCCGCGCTCCCGACGCCCGATCCTTCGTCCACGCGCAACGCGCCGCCTGCGACATCAACGACCACGAACGCGCCGCCCGCGCCCGCGAGAGCTTCCACGGGTTCGCCTTCCGAGCAGTTCGGGCGCGGCGTCGGTTTGTGGGCGACGAACCGCGCGGCAGCCGTCGCTGAGTTTCGCGCCGCTGCCGAACGCGGCAACTCCGACGCCAGTTATTATCTCGGCCTGAGCATCGCCGAAGGGCGCGACCCGCGCGCTCTGAAACGCGCCGACCTCGTCGCCGCCATCGTCCATTTCGGGCGCGCACGACGCGGCAAATTCCGCGCCCAGGCCGCCACCTACGAAGAACAACTCGGCAGGGAACTCGACCGTCGAAGAGGGCAGTAGAGCAGTGACAAGTGACGTGTGACGAGTGACGAGTTAAAATACCGTCGCTTCTTGCCCGGCTACTGTCTTAAATTGAATTGAACACTCTCTGCGCCCCCTCTGCGGCTGTGCTCCGCGTCTCTGCGGTTGACTCTTAGTTGACCAAGCATTCACCGCCGCAGACGCAGAGAGACCCGCAGAGGGGGCGCAGAGAAAAGCTAATAATTAGGGCACTACTCTTGTTCATTATTTCTTGCTCGTCACTCGTCACTTGTCACTTGTCACTTTAAAAATATGCCTGATCTCATAGTTAATTATCCCGACCGCGCTTCCGACACGTTTCCGCTCGGACGCCTGCGCATCACGATTGGTCGTTCGGCGCGCAACGACGTGTGCATCCCCGATCCGTTCGCTTCGCGCGTCCACGCCGAAGTGCGGCGCGAGGGCGACGCTTATATTTTGCAAGACTTGGGTTCGGCCAACGGCACGCTCTACAACGGCGACCGCGTCGAATCCGCTCTGACGCTCACGCCCGGCGGGCGCATCCAGATCGGCGAAACCGAGATCGTCTTCAAAGACCGCGACGCGGGCGCGTCGGCCACGATGATCGCCGACGCCTCCGCCGCTTCGCTCCCCGAAGCGACCATCGCGCTCAACTCCGACCAACGCTCGACCTCCGGCCTGCTCGAAGCCATCGAAGACGCGCGCACGCAAGGCTCCGCCGAACAACCGCGTCCGAGCGCCGCTGCCGGAACGATCATCACTTCGGCACGCGCCAGCGCAAACACCGTCCAGCACAGCGACCTGCTCGCGCTCATCAG
>DASYMM010000464.1:0-3426 GCA_036009085.1 Pyrinomonadaceae bacterium
CGTTTACGAGCAGCACGACACGGGCGACAACCACCCGGAAAGCCCCGCGCGCTACGTCGCCGTGATGGACGCTCTGCGCGGCGACGCGGAGTTGTGGTCGCAACTGCTGGAACTCGAAGCCCCGCTTGCGCCGCGCGGCGATGTGCAGGCCGCGCACACGACGCAGCACTTCAAGCGCGTCGAACGCGCCGTCAGCGAAGGGCGCGGCTATCTGGACGCGGACACCATCATCTCGATGCGTTCGCTCGACGCGGCTCTGCGCGCGGCGGGCGGTGCGTGTCGCGCCGTGGACGCCATCATGTCGGGCGAAGCGCAGAACGCTTTTCTTCCCGCCCGCCCGCCCGGCCATCATGCGACGAGCGAAAACGCGATGGGCTTTTGTCTCTTCAACACGGTCGCCGTCGCCGCGCGTTACGCGCAGTCGCGCTACAAGGAGATCGAGCGCGTCGCCGTCGTGGATTGGGACGTGCACCACGGCAACGGCACGCAGGGAATTTTCTACGACGACCCGACGGTCTTCTTCTTCTCCGCGCATCAATACCCTTGGTATCCGGGCACGGGCACGCGCGGCGAAAACGGGCAGGGGCGCGGGCGCGGCTACACTCTGAACGTCCCGCTGCAAGCCGGAACTTCGGCGCGCGTTCACCGCCACACGTTCGACGCCGCGCTCGAAGAGATCGGCGATAAATTTACGCCCGACCTCATCTTGATCTCGTCCGGCTTCGACGCGCACGCAGGCGACCCGCTCGGCCAGTTGTTGCTGGAAGACGAAGACTTCATCGCCATGACGCGCACGGTGAAGGAGTGGGCGGCGAGCGTGTGCGCGGGTCGCATCGTCTCCTGTCTCGAAGGCGGCTACAATCTGAAAACGCTCGGCGCGACGGCGCGCGCGCATGTGCAGGCGCTAGCCGAAGGTTAATGGAAGGGGATGGGAAAAACTTCACCGCAGAGACGCAGAGCGAAGCGCAGAGAGAACCGCAGAGAGTTGAATGCTCTTCTCAGCGTGAACTCTGCGGCTTGGCTCCGCGTCTCTGCGGTGAGTAATCCGCCCGGCACACTCAACCACGCGTCTTGATAAACGCGCCGCAAGAGAAACGTTTGCGGCGTCGCACCCGTCTTAACAGGCTGGAACACCTCAAACTTCTGCGACGTACAAGTTGAGGCTTGAGAGGAAGCGGGTTGTAACTATTAATGGACACTGTGAAGCACACAATCGAACAATGGCGCGCGTGGTTGCGGCGCGTGATGCCGACCTCGGCGGTCTTGTCGGCGGCGTTGTTTGCCGTGTGGCTGCTCGTCCACAACAGCCGCTTTTATCGCGAAGGCATCTTTGGAAAATTGTTCACGCTCGCGCTCGTCCTCATTTACTTCACGGCGGCTTATTACGGTTTCAAAGGCTTGCGCTGGGTGCGCGGTCATTTGATGTGGCGCGTCCGGCGGCGTCTCGTCATCACGTACCTGTTCGTCGGGCTGACGCCCATCGTGCTGCTCATCACGCTCGCCACGATGGTTGACTTCTTTGGCCTGAGTCAGGTGATGACGCGCATCGTCAAAGTGCAACTCGTGGACAAGGAGAATCAGGCGCACGCCAACGCGCGCACGCTCGCCGAAGCTTTCCTGCGCCTGCCGCAGAACGGCGACGCACGCGCCGCGCAGACGTGGCTGGACGAACGCGTCGAGATGCTTCAATCGTCGCTGCCGGGCGCGCGTGTGGCGGTGTGGAGCGGCGGCGCGGGCGCGATTGATGCGAGCAAGCCCGCGCAGTTCACGAGCGAGCCGCGCGACGAACGCGTGCGCGGGGTGGGCAGCGACCGCACGCCCGTCGGCGCGCCTCTGCCCGCTTGGCTGCGCGCGCTCGATGAGTGGCACGGCTTTACTTACTTGCCGCCGCCCGTTGCTTCCGAAGAAGCCTTCGGCACGCCTTCGATGCGCGCGTTCGTGCGCGCGCATGCGGGGGAGCGGGATGTGTTGTTGCTGTTCGTCGTGCCTGTGAGCCGCGTCTTCGTGGAGCAGTTGCACCTGAACACGGATTTGCAGGTGCAGCCGTTCTTTATCGGCGCGGAGATGGCCGCCGTGCGATTCACGCAAGGCTGGACGGGCAGCACCATCTCCATCGGCCCGCCGGGAGCGCGCCAGACGAATCGTGAGGACGATGCGAAGTTGGAGGTCGTCGAGGGCGGGCGGAAAGTGGTCATTGATTTTAGTAAAGACCAGTTGGGCGACCCGTTGAACTTGAGTTCGATGATCGTGCTTCCGGCGACGAGTTGGACGGACGGCGCGGTGTCGCAGCGCGTGGCGTTCCTCTGTAAGTTTTCGGCCTTCGCGATGGCGAACCAACTCTTACAGGAGAACGATCTGGGCGGCTACTTTCAAAGGACGTTCATCCTCGTCGCAGTCATCTTTCTGATCCTCGAGTTGCTCGCGCTCTTGTCCGCCGCGTGGCTCACGCGCGCCGTCACGGGCACGGTGCACAAACTCTACCGCGCGACCGAGTTCATCAAGCGCGGCGACTTCTCCCACCGCGTCCGCGTGCGTTCGCGCGACCAACTCGGCGAACTGGCCGAAGCCTTCAACGAGATGTCGGCCAACATCGAGTCGCTGTTGCAGGAGCGCGTCAAGCACGAGCGTCTGGAGAGGGAAGTGGAGATCGCGGCGGAGGTGCAGGCGCAACTCTTTCCGCGCAGAGTGCCGCACCTGCGCGCGGCGGAGATCGTGGGCGAGTGTCGCGCGGCGCGCGGCGTGGCGGGCGATTATTACGACTACGTTGAGATCGCGCCGGGTCTCGTCGCCTTCGCGCTCGGCGACGTGGCGGGCAAAGGCGTTTCCGCCGCGCTCGTCATGTCGAATTTACAGGCCGCCTTGCGCGCGCTGGCTACCATTCTCGCCGAACGCTTGCGCACGTTGGCGGCGCGCGCGGCGGCCACGGCGGTTGTCGGCGGCAGCAGCGGCGTGAACGGGCAGGATGTGGAAATGCCTTGCGGCGTGACGGGCGTTGATCTGGCGTGCGCCGTCGAGCAGATGGCCGCGAGCATCAACGAGCAACTCTGTCACAGCACCGACTCGAACCGTTTCGCCACGCTCTTCATCGCGCTCTACGACGACGAGACGCGCCTGCTGCGTTACACCAACGCGGGGCACAACGACGCGCTCCTCATACGCGCCGCCGACGGCTCAATCGAACATCTGACCGAAGGCGGCACGGTGCTCGGCGCGTTTGAGTGGGCGCGCTACACCGAAGCGCGTACCACGCTCGAACGCGGCGACGTGCTCGTCATCTATTCCGACGGCATCAGCGAAGCCGACAACCCGCGCGGTGCGGAATATACCGAACACCGCCTCGCGCACCTCGTCCGCAAAAACCGCGACAAGACCGCAGACGAACTGCGCCAGCTAATTTTTACGGAAGTGGACAACTGGACAGGCGGG
>DASYMM010000465.1:0-1798 GCA_036009085.1 Pyrinomonadaceae bacterium
CTGCAAATCGGCGACGAACTCGGCGTGCTCCGGCGCGTCGGCGTCCTCGATCAGCATTTCGCTGTAGCCGATGATGGCGTTGATCGGCGAAGACAACTCGTGGCGGATGTGCGCGAGAAGAGCCGCACGGGTGCGCGCTGCATCGGACGTATGATCGTCGCCGTCGTTGTGCGAACCGGCGGTCATGAGGCCGTAGCCCGGTCGAGCATTGATTCGATCTTTTCGAGAAGGCGAGTGAGTTCAATCGGCTTGGTGTCGTAATCGTCGCACCCGGCTTCGAGCGCGCGCTCGCGGTCGCCGGACATGGCGTGCGCAGTCAGGGCGATGACCGGGATGTGGCGGGTCGCGTCCGTGTTTTTGAGTTGGCGCGTGGCCTCCCAACCGTCGAGCACCGGCAAGCTCATGTCCATCAGGATGAGATCGGGCGCGGCGGATTGCGCCATCTCGACGCCCTGCCGCCCGTCAACGGCGATGCTCACCTCGTAGCCTTTCCGCGCCAGTCGCCGCGAGAGCATGTCGCGGTTCATCTCGTTATCTTCAACTAAAAGTATCTTCTTCATGATGGCTGTCTCGTACCCTTTAAATTTTCAGATGGAATGTTATGAAGGAAGTTTGACTAAGCTGTCGCTGTTGCCGGCGCGACTGCGGACGCTGACCTCGACCATCTCTCTGACGGCGCGCAGCAGATCGTCGCGGCTGTAAGAATCCTTCTCCAAAATCTTCTCGACGTAGCCGCTCAGCCGCAGGCGGTCTTCGAGCGTGATGTCTTTGGCGGTGATGACGACGACGGGAATGGAACGCGCGCCGGGCAGCTTGTGCAACTCCTGCACAAACTCGAAGCCGTCCATCTCCGGCATCATCAAATCCAGCAAAATCAACTGCGGTTGTTCCTCGGCCACCTCCGCGAGGGCGGCGCGCCCGTTAGCCGCTTCGCGCACGCGCCAGCCTTCCTGTTCGAGCACGCGCACCAACAAGGCGCGCGTCGCTTCGTCGTCCTCCACGATGAGGGCAGGGGCGTTCCGGTTCGTGGCGGCGCGGCGGTATTTGGCAAGCGTGGCGGCGAGTTGCTCGCGGTCGAAGGGCTTCGTCATGTAGTCGGCTGCGCCGAGCGCGTAGCCTTTGTTCTTATCGTCCACGATGGTGAGCATGATGACGGGGATGTCGGCCAGCGCGGGGTCGGCCTTCAGGGCGGCGAGCGTCGCCCACCCGTCAATGCCCGGCATCATCACGTCGAGCGTGATCGCTTCGGGATGAAGCGTGCGTGCTAGGTGCAACGCCTCTTCGCCGTCGGTCGCGCATTCGACTTTGAAACCGGCCTTAGCGAGCGCGCGCTGCAACAAGTCGCGCGCCACCGGATCATCGTCCACGACAAGCACCGTGCCGGCGTCTTCATCTACCAATTGAGCGCGCACGTCGCCGCCCGGCGCGGGCGCGGTGTACGGCGGCTCGCTCCGCACGTCGGCAGGCAACTTGATGACGAACACCGAGCCCTCGCCGCGCACGCTGCTGACGCCCATCGTGCCCCCCATCATCTCGCAGAATTTTTTCGTGATGACGAGTCCGAGCCCTGTGCCGCCGAACTCGCGCGTGGTCGAGGCGTCGGCCTGCGAGAAGGGCTGAAAGAGTTTGTTCATCTGCTCTTTCGTGATGCCGATGCCGGAATCTCTGACGCTGAAATTGACCCACTCGCGCCCGTCCGCCTCGCGCCGCGTCACTTCGAGCGCGACCGTGCCCGCCTTCGTAAACTTGCAGGCGTTCGAGAGCAGATTGAGAAGCGACTGGCGAACTTTGGTCAGGT